>JBDSMA010000258.1:0-2496 GCA_039916085.1 Sphingomicrobium sp. | reverse complement strand
CTGGACTGCCCTGTCCGATGCCGAATTGCGTACCACCTGAGCTGTCGCGGCTGAGGAGGTTGACGCCAATCTGCTTGACGAGGCTGCGGTTGACCTCCGCAATCTTGACCTTGAGCATGACCTGCAGCGGCGTCGCCGAACGCAGGCGGCTGACCACCTGGGTCGACTCGCCGACATAGGCCTGGACCAGCCGCTGCGCTTCCGACACGTCGTCCGGCGAAGCGACCGTGCCGGTCAGCAGCACTAGGTTGTTCATCGGGGTCGCCTGGATGTTGGCTTCCGGCATCGCCAGGCGCAACATCTCGCCGACCGAGCCGACATTGGTGCCGACGCGGACGTTGGCGGCATAGACCACGCGGCCATTCTTGCCGGTCGCATAGATCGTCGTCTCGCCCGAGCTCTTGCCGAACACATAGAGCTGGGTCGACGAACGGACCTGGACATCGGCGATGGTCTCGTTGGCGACGAACACGTCGCTCATCGGCGAAGACAGACGCACCAGGGTACCGGTGTTCTGCGACAGATTGAGCGTTTCCGACGGACGCGCGGACTGCGCGGCGGCGGCGGGGACCGCGGCAACCGTCAGGCTGCCCGTGGTCATGGCCAGCGCGGCGAGGGCAGTGCCCAGGTACGCGCGGTTGCGGTTGGTAACGTAGGTCATCTTAACGGGCTCCCACCGGAACGAGCGAGACAATATTGCCGCGAGCCACCCGGACCACCGGTCCGGAATAGACCGGCACGGCGGATGGGGCGGCAGAGCCGCCGGCGCGAACCGCGGCCGACGCCGCGGCCTGGGCCGCGCTGCCGGGGACGGTGCGGCGCTGGAAGCGCGAGACATCGCCGCCCGTGGTGTAGGTCGTGTTGCTGTCGTTGGGCCGGTTGGCGATCGACATCAGCATGCGCCGTTCGTCGGCCGGGTTGGTGCCAGCGGGGACCTTGACCTCGCCCTCGGCGACCGCCCGCTCAAGCTCGGCGGCGTTGTCGGCGATCGAGCGCAGCGACAGCGACAGCGAACCCATCGACTGCGCGACGGCGATTTTCTCGGCGATGCGCGGGGTCGATTCGAGCGTGACGTTCTCCGAATATTTGGCTTCGACCTTGCCGTCGGCGTTCTTCTGATCGATGCGCTGATCGGTGGCCAGGACGCGCAGGTTACGGACGATCGTCTCGCTGACCTTGAGCGGGGCGCCTTCGCCGCCGCCGGTCACCTGCTGGGTGAGAACCAGGTCGACCCGGTCACCCGGGAAGACGAAGCCGGCGACGCCGCTCGACTTGGTTACCGGCACGGTCACGGCGCGCATCCCCGGGCCAAGCGCCGCGGCAAGGAAGCCGCGGTCGTTCGGTCCGACCAGGCTGCCGCGGGTCAGCGGCTGGCCGGCGGTGACCGCATTGCGGACTACGGTGCCGAGCAGCTTGGTGACGTTGGCGTCAGGCGCGCCTTCGGTGTAATAGGCGTTCTGGACGAGTTCCTTGGGCCATGCCTGGAACGACAGGCTCTCGGCGTCGACGATCGTGCCGACCGGAAGCGCCTTGCGGGCAACCAGCACCTTCGGACCCATCGGGACCGCCGGCGCGGCCGCGGCGGCTTCTGCCCCGGCCCCCGTGAACATGTTCTTGGCCATCACTGCGGTTATCACCGCGATGACCAGCGCTCCGATGAGCAGCGCAACTTTCTTGACGTCCATGGCGACTACGCCTCCCCTTGAGGGTCCTGTTCAATCGAAGAGACAAATCAGGCAAAATGGTTAAGAAACCGTTGGGCGAGTAACCACAAAGCTGCGGCGGCGATCGCCACGCCATAGGGCACCTCGGGTTTTTCCTGCTCGCCGCTCCCCGCCACGCGACGCTTGTGGTGGATCAGCGTGGCGATGCTGACGACTCCGCCGATCAGCGTCGTCAGAACGAAGAATTTGAACGTCGTCATCGGGCCGAACCATAATGCGACGGCACCGACCATCTTGACGTCGCCGCCGCCGATTCCGCCCAGGCAGAACAGGCCATAGAAAGCGAGGAAGATGGCCAGCGCTGCGCCGACGCGCATCGCCGCGTCGGGCCACAGTTCGACGCCCGACGCGTACCAGAACAAGGGCGCAAGCAGCGCGATGGCGATGTTGAGGGAGTCCGGGATGGTGCGTGTGCGCAGGTCCCAGGCGGCCGCCGCGATCAGCAGCGCAGCAAGTCCGGCGAGCAGCAATTCGGTGAGCAGGTCGTTGGTCATGGCCTTCCCCCTAGACGAGGCGGCTTAGCAAACCGTAACCAGCGGGCGATGGCCAGCCCAACGATCCGTTCCAGCGACCGCACGCCGATCGATGTATTGGTCGTTGGCGGAGGCATCGCCGGCGCCAGCCTCGGCGCGCGGCTGGCGCCAAGCGGGCGCGTCGTGGTGATCGAACTCGAGGACCTCTGCGGCCGCCATGCTACCGGCCGCTCGGTGGCATTTTGGCAGGCGAGCCTCGGCGGCGCCAATCCCGCGCGCCGCCTGAGCCTGGCGTCGAA
>JBDSMA010000257.1:0-2690 GCA_039916085.1 Sphingomicrobium sp. | reverse complement strand
CGAACTTGTCGAGCGCGACGGGCTTGAGCGCTTCCTCCATCTGGGCGAGGCTGAGGGTGTTGTCCTCGTCATCCTCCTCGACCGGGCGGGGGGTGCGGCGCTCGTTGAGCTCGTCCTCCTCGTCGGGGACGGCCTCCTCCTCGACTTCCTCATCTTCCTTGATCGTCGGGCCGGCGGTCTTTTCGCTGATCTCATCGTCGGCGGGGCCTTCGGCTCCCTCCTCGCCCTCGGCGATCTGCTCGGGAGTCGGGCCCTTCGACAGCATCGCCTCGAGATCGAGGATCTCGCGCAGCTGCATGGTGCCTTGGTTGAGATTGTTCGACCATTCGATGATCGCGTTGAACGTGATCGGGCTTTCGCACAGGCCCCAGATCATCGTGTCGCGGCCGGCCTCGATGCGCTTGGCGATGGCGATCTCGCCCTCGCGGCTGAGCAGTTCGACCGCGCCCATCTCGCGCAGATACATGCGGACCGGATCGTCGGTGCGGTCGACCGTTTCCTTCTTGGTCGCGACCGCCGGGCGCGGGCCGTTGTCATCGAGCGGATCGACCTCGTCCTCGGCCTCCTTCTCGGGCTCGGCGTCCTCGTCGTCGCTGTCGTCATTCTCGACGATGTTGATGCCCATTTCGGACAGCGCGGCGGTGATGTCCTCGATCTGGTCCGAATCCATCTGCCCCGACGGGAGCGCTTCGTTGAGCTCCGCGTAGGTGATGACGCCCTTCTTCCTGGCGCGGGCGATCAATTTCTTGATCGACGCGTCATTGAGGTCGATCAGCGGCGCGTCGCCACTCTCGAGTTCGGTGTCCTGGGTGTCGTTTTTCGCCATATTGCCGTGCCGCTTACTCATTGCCGGCCAAGGAAGCCAGCCTGTCGTTGTAACGCGCCCGCTCGTCGATCAGCCGCTGCTGCTCGGCGAACGCCGCATCGTCCATGTCGCGCTCGAGCCGGCGGGTCGCCTCGCCGAGCGCAACGTCGATCTCGCCCAAAGCAACTACCGCCTCGAGCGCAAGCCCGAGATCGCGCCGGGCCAAGGCCGGGTCGCTCTTCGAACGGGTGAAGGTGAAACCAAGCTCGTCGCCCCGGGAGACGCCGCGCCATGCCGCCGCCGTGTCGGGCCCTGACAATATGGTGACGAGCGCCGCTCGATCAAGCGCGCCCCCGGCCACCGCCAGGTCGACCATCCGGTCGCGCAGGGCGCGCGTCGGCGGGTCCGCAATGGCGAGGCCGGCAAAGGTCTCGAGATGGTCGTCGAGCGCCTCGGGAAAGAGCGCGTGGCCAATGACCAGCGCGCGGATGGTCTTGGGATCGAGCCCGGCATGGGCCAGGCCGCGCATCGCCAAACCGGGTGGTCTCTCAGGCGGGGCGAATTTCCCGTCGCGGCCTTTTTTCCAGGGGATGCGCGCGGTGAAGCCGCCGGTGCGGGCCCGCGCCGCCTGCTCGGGACGGACCAAGGCGTCGAACTTCCTCAGCCACTCGTCGCGATAGAGCTGGCGGACATTGCCGTCCGAAATCACCCCGGCATGGTCCATCAGCCGCTGCTTCAGCCCGGCGCGCGCCTCGGGCGTGTCGAGCAAGGCGGCGGCAACCTCGTGCCGCCACAATTGCTCGACGAGGGGCTCGGGGGTGTCGAGCAGCGCCTCGATGGCCGCGCGGCCCCCGGAACGAACGACATCGTCGGGATCCTGACCGGCGGGCAAGGCGACGAAGCGCAAGGTCCGGCCCGGCGCGAGGTGGGGGAGGGCACGCAAGGCGGCGCGGACCGCCGCTTTCTGCCCCGCCGCATCGCCGTCGAAGCAACAGATCGGCGCCGGCTCCAGCCGCCACAGCCGCTCGAGCTGACCCTCGGTCAAAGCGGTGCCGGACGAGGCGACCACTTCGCTTATGCCGGCGCGGTCGAGGGCGATGACATCCATATAGCCTTCGACGACGATCACCCGGTTGGCAGTGCGCGAGGCGGGCGCGGCGCGATCGAGATTGTAAAGGGTGCGTCCCTTGTCGAACAGGACGGTCTCCGGGGAGTTGAGGTATTTCGGCTCGCCCCCTCTCGCGTCATTGGCCCCCATGATGCGCCCGCCAAAGGCGATCACTCGGCCGCGCGGATCGCGGATCGGGATCATCAGCCGGCCACGGAAGCGGTCGTAGCTGGCCTTCGCGTCTTCGTCGGGCTTGATGAGCATGCCGGTGTCGATCAGTTTTTCCTCGCCGAACGAATTCAGCGCGGCCTTCAATTTGCCGCGGCTGTCGGGGGCGAAGCCGAGGCCGAAACGGGCAATCGCTGCGGCATCGATACCGCGGGCGGACAAATAAGCGCGGGTCGGCGCGCCGTCGATGCCGTTCAGATTTTCGGCGAACCAGGCTTGCGCCGCGGTCATGACGTCATACAGCCCGGCCGAGCGCTCCTGCTTCTCCTTGTCGCGCGGGTCGCCGGCGGGGACCTCCATCCCGGCCTTGCCCGCCAGCTCCTTGACCGCGTCCATGAAGGCCATGCCCTTGGCGTCGGTGAGGAAGCGAATGGCGTCGCCATGCGCGCCGCAGCCGAAGCAATGGTAGAAATGCTTGTCGTCGTTGATCGTGAAGCTGGGGGTCTTTTCGGCGTGGAACGGGCAGCAGGCCTTATACTCCCGGCCGGCCTTGAGCAGTTTTACGGACGGGGCGATGACCGCGGACAAGGTCGTGCGAGCGCGGAGTTC
>JBDSMA010000256.1:0-5235 GCA_039916085.1 Sphingomicrobium sp. | reverse complement strand
CACTCACTCGCTTCAATCTTCTGTCCTGACAGCGTGCCCACACTGGCGTTAATCAGGCTTGACGTTCGCCTCGATCGTGTCGCTCGACGGAGAAGCGAGGTCGCGATGCCGGATATTCACCGGAAAGCCCGCGCTGCGCAACCGTTTCGCCATGTCGAGCGCGGCGGTGACCGATCGGTGGCGCCCCCCGGTACAACCGAATGCTACCGCCAAATAGGTTTTGCCGGCGGCCCAATAGCGGGGAATCAAGCCAATTAACAGGGCTTCGATCCGGTCCATCGATTCGCTGTAAGCCGGGTCGGACGCGACCTTCCGCTGGACCGCTGGATCCTCACCCGACAGTGGCCGCAGCGCGTCGTCCCAATGCGGATTGTCGAGAAAGCGCATGTCGAACACCAGGTCGGCGGTGCGCGAGATGCCGCGGGCAAAGCCGAAGCTGGCGACGGTGATCACCGGCTGCCCCGAATCACCGCCATAGCGGCGGCTTAATTCGTCGCGCAGGTCGACCGGGCTGAGGTCGGTGGTGTCGAGCAGGCTGTCAGCGAATTGCCTCAGCGGCGCGGTCAGCGTGCGTTCGCGGGCGATACCGTCCTCGGCCGGGCGATCGCCCGCGAGCGGATGCTTGCGCCGAGTCTCGTCATAGCGGCGAATAAGCTCGGCGCCGGTGCAATCGAGGTAGAGGATTTCGGGATCGACGCCATCGATCGTACGCAGCAACGCGGGCAGCTTGGCCGGGTCGAAGCCGCGGCTCCTGACATCCATACCGACGGCCACCGGCACGGTCCGCCGGGCCGCCTGCTCGCCGTGAACGAATTCCTCCAGCAGTGAAGTCGGCAGATTGTCGACGCAGTCCCAGCCCATATCCTCAAGCGCATCCAGGGCGGTCGACTTGCCGGCGCCCGACATGCCGGTGACGAGCAGCAGGCGCGGCAGGGTCCGCAGCCCGGACATCAGAATTTGAGTCCAAGCCGGTCGAGCGCGAGGGCGACCTTGGACGCCGCCGAAGCGGTCATCGCGTCGACACTGATCAGCGGCACGTTCAGGCCCAGTATCGGCCGTTCCCGGCTATCGTCGGGCAGCCGCTGAATGTCGCTGGTCAGCTCGATCACCATCGCCACCGGCACCTCGCCCGCGGTGTCCATTTCGACGATGCCGACACCGCGAATCTCGAGCTTGCCGTGGATGTTGCGCGGTGCGGAGGCGATCAGCCGATCGCCGGCCTTCTTGACGATCGTCTGGTCGTCGCTGACCAGCAAGAAGCCACGATCGAGCAGCCGCAGGGCAAGGTCGGACTTGCCGGACCCCGACGGCCCCATGATCAGCACCGCCCGGCCGTCGATCGCCACGGTCGAGGCGTGAAGCGTCTCGGAGCTTAGTCGAATAGTCATCGCGGGTCCGATGCCGGCAGGCTGATGGTGAAGCGGGCACCCGAAGGCGCGTCGTCGCGGTCGCTCACCTCAATCTCCCCGTCATGGCCTTCGACAATTGCGCGCGAAATGGCCAGTCCCAAGCCCGAATGGCGACCGAACCCCTCGGCCTCCGGCCGTACTGAATGGAACCGATTAAAGATCGCCTCACGCAGATCGGCCGGTACCCCGGGGCCCTCATCGTCGATGCGGACCTTGACCGTGTCGCCGACGTGGGTCGCGGTCACTTCGACCAGCCCGCCGGGCGGCGAGAAACTGATCGCATTGTCAATGATATTGTCGATCGATCGCGCCAGTCGCGACGGCTCGCCAAGCACCAATGTGCTGCCCTTGCGCGGCCGGGCGAAGGCGAGGCGCACGTCACCCGTCGAGCGGCGCGCTTCCCAGCCCTTGATCAGCGGCGCGATCAATTCGCCGACATCGACCGGCTCGAACCGCGCGCGAGCGAGTTCGGCATCAGTCCGGGCCGCTTCGCCGACGTCGCCGATCAGCCGGTCGAGACGCAGCACATCCTGCCGCACGACATCGAGCAATTGCGCGCGCAGCTCGGGTTGCTCGATCCGCTCGAGTCCGTCGACCGCCGATCGCAGCGACGCGAGCGGATTCTTGAGTTCGTGAGTTACATCGGCTGCGAACGCCTCGATATTGTCGATCCGGTGGCGCAGCGACTGGCTCATGTCGCTGACCGCCCGGGCCAGCGTACCGATTTCGTCGCGCCGGGAGGGCAGACGCGGCACCCGAACTTCGCGCGCCCGGCCGAGCCGCACGCGATGCGCGGCCAGCGCGATCCGTCGCAACGGTTTGACGATTGTCTGCGCCAGGAACAACGACAGCAGCACCGAGAGCAAAGTGGCCATGGCCAGCGCCAGGACAAGCGCCCGGCGCTGACTGCGTACGATCAGGGTGGAATTGCGGTCGTTGGTCGACAGCAGCACCCGGGATCCGTCGGCCAGCGGGGTCGCAGCCGAATAGATTGGCGTCAGGTCGGGCGCCTGGCGGATCCACGTCACCGGCTTCGCGCCGAGTTCTGCCCTGACCACTTCGGGCCACGCCGACGCCTGGTCGATCGCCGGCTCCCGATAATCCTCGGGCGGACGCTCCCTCACCAGGGCGTTGAACGCCCGGTCCGTGTTGCGCGCGAGGTCCTTGCGCCACGGCTCGTCCGCCGGGTCGCGCAGCCGGTAATTTTGCCCGGTCAGCGTCCAGCTGTCGCTGACCAGCTTTCCGCTCTTGGCATAGATGCGGACGCGCGCCCGGCGATCGGTGCCGACGGCGGCGGCGAATTCGGCGCGCTTGGCGATTGGTAGCCGGTCGAGGGCGCGGGCAGTCAGGCTGGTGTCGCCCGACAATTGTGCCACCCGCTCGATCTGAAGCCGCTCGCGATAGGCGTCGAGGTACAGCACCGACAACGCGAAGATGGCGAGCGTGAGGACGTTGACCGCGAGAATGCGGTGGGCGAGGGTCCATCGTCCCGACCATGCGAGGACGAGGTCGTCCTCGTCACTCCTCTCCGAAACGATATCCGACGCCATACAGGGTCTCGATGCTGTCGAAGCCGTCGTCGACGGCGCGGAATTTGCGGCGGATGCGCTTGATGTGGCTGTCGATCGTGCGATCGTCGACATAAACATCGTCCTGATAAGCGATGTCGAGCAATTGATTGCGCGATTTGACCACGCCGGGCCGCTGGGCGAGCGCTTCAAGGATGAGGAACTCGGTGACGGTCAGCACGACATCCTTGCCATCCCACGACACCTTGTGCCGGGCGGGGTCCATCACCAGGCGGCCGCGCTCGATCAGCGGGGCCTCATCGCCGCCGCGGCCGCCGTCGGTCAGCGCGCTGCCCCGCGCCAGTGCCTGGCGCCTGAGGATGGCGCGAATGCGGGCGATCAGCAGTCGCTGGCTGAATGGTTTGGCGATATAATCGTCGGCGCCCATCGCCAGTCCGAGCGCTTCGTCGAGCTCGTCGTCCTTCGACGTCAGGAAAATGACCGGCATGGCGCCGACCGCGCCGCCCAGCTCGCGCACCCGGCGCAGCAGCTCCATCCCGTCCATCTGCGGCATCTTGATGTCGAATACGCCAAGGTCGGGTTCGTTGTCGGCAAAGGCGCGCAAGGCCGCGGCGCCGTCGGTGTAGACGCGGGTGATGAAGCCCTCGGCCTGAAGCGCGATTGACACCGAAGTCAGGATATTGCGGTCGTCGTCGACCAGCGCAATCACTTGGCTCATCGCCGCTCCCTTCCTTGCCGCGATAGCCAGCGTCCGGGGGGCGCACAAGGGAGCGAAAATTTTGAGCACTCACAATTTTGACCCCGTGGAAGCGGCTATGTATAGGCCGCTCAAGGGCCGGGACGGACCTCTTTTCGTTCGTCCATGGCCGTCTGACTTCAGGGAGATACTTAAGTGGCAGAGCGTAAGCCGGCGCATGGTTTGGACGCGCAGGGGTTGAGCACATCGGCGGCGATTCGCTGGAATCTGTCCACCGCTCCCCTGGTCGAGCAGGCGATTGCCCGCGGTGAGGGTGAGTTGGCGAAGGACGGACCGCTGGTGGTCAAGACCGGCAAGCACACCGGCCGCTCGGCGCAAGACAAGTTCACCGTCCGCGATGCCGAAACCGAAAACACCGTGTGGTGGGGCAAGTCGAACAAGCCGATGACGCCCGAAGCGTTCGCCGCCTTGAAGGCGGACTTCCTCGTCGAGATCGCCAAGCGCGACACGCTTTACGTGCAGGACCTCTACGGCGGCTCGCAGCCGGAGCATCGGGTGCGCGTCCGCGTCGTCACCGAATATGCCTGGCACAGCCTGTTCATCCGCACGATGCTGGTCCGCCCGGCGGTCGAGGATTTGGCCGGCTTCGTTCCCGAATATACCATCATCGACCTGCCCGGTTTCCGCGCCGACCCAGCGCGCCACGGCTGCCGCAGCGAAACGGTGATCGCGGTCAATCTGACCGAGAAACTGATCCTCATCGGCGGCACCGAATATGGCGGCGAGATGAAGAAGTCGGTGTTCGGCCTGCTCAATTATCTGCTGCCGCCGCAGGGAATCATGCCGATGCACTGTTCGGCCAACATCGGCCCCAACGGCGATACCGCGATCTTCTTCGGCCTCAGCGGCACCGGCAAGACAACATTGTCGGCCGACAAGGCGCGCACGCTGATCGGCGACGACGAACATGGCTGGTCGGACACCGCCGTGTTCAATTTCGAAGGCGGTTGCTACGCCAAAATGATCCGCCTCTCGGCCGACAGCGAACCCGAAATCTATGCCACCACCAAGCGCTTCGGCACCGTGCTCGAGAATGTCGTGATGGACGAGGAGAGCCGTGAGCTTGACCTCGACGATGCGACCCTCGCCGAGAATAGCCGCGGGGTCTATCCGATCAACTTCATCCCCAATTCTTCCGAGAAGAACATGGGGCCGGTGCCGAAGAATGTGATCATGCTGACCGCCGACGCGTTCGGCGTGCTGCCCCCGATCGCTCGGTTGACTCCGGACCAGGCGATGTATCATTTCCTGTCGGGTTACACCGCCAAGGTCGCCGGCACGGAGATCGGCGTGACCGAGCCCGAGGCGACCTTCTCGACCTGCTTCGGCGCGCCGTTCATGCCGCGTCATCCGTCGGTCTATGGCAATTTGCTCAAGGAGCGGATTGCCAAGGGTGGAGTCACCTGCTGGCTAGTCAACACCGGCTGGACCGGCGGCAAATATGGCACCGGCAAGCGCATGCCGATCAAGGAAACGCGGGCTTTGCTCAACGCCGCGCTCGACGGGTCGTTGAACAATGCCGAGTTCCGCAAGGACCCCA
>JBDSMA010000255.1:0-5002 GCA_039916085.1 Sphingomicrobium sp. | reverse complement strand
ATGGGTTTTCCAGCGCCGTCACGAGCCGCAGTGTATGGGCGTTATGATCGAACCCGCCAGCGTCGGCGAGACAGCGCTGAAGCGCATCCTCGCCGCCATGGCCGAATGGCGGGTGACCAAGGTCATGGGCAAGGCACAGCGCCTCGGTCAGATCTTCGTTGAGGCCGAGCGACCGGGCGATGGTGCGGCCGATCTGCGCGACTTCGAGGCTGTGGGTCAGGCGGACGCGGAAATGGTCGCCGTCGGGGGCGACGAATACCTGGGTCTTGTGACGCAGGCGGCGGAAGGCGACTGAATGAACGATGCGGTCGCGGTCGCGCTGGAAATCGTCGCGCGGTCCGCGCGGTCCGCGATCGTCCGCGGCGAAGGCCCGGCCGCGGGATCGTGAAGGGTCCGCGGCAAGGGCCTTGGCTAATTTCATTTGGAGGGCAGTTTCTCGATCTTGATCTGCGCGGGGGAGCGGGTCCAGCTAAAGCCATCGACTCCGGCCTTGTCCAGCTTGTTGACGAACGCGCGGGCCTCGCCAACGCTGTCGAATGGCCCGACCAGCAGGCGGAAATAATCCTTGCCGCCGGTAACATATCCCGGGCGCGCCTTGAGCAAGCTACCGCTTTTGGCACGAAGTTGCTTATATTCGGTCGCCATGCGGTCGGCGTTGGAACCGCCGGCGAGCTGCACCCAATTAGTCCCCGCGACGCCCAGCGAGACCGCGGCCTCACGGTCATCTTTGGCTTTTCTGTCGGCGGCGGCCTTGGCCTTGCGATCCTTGGCCTCGGCAGTCTTTTTCGCCGCCACCTTGCGATCGAGGACCGCATCCCGGCGTGGTTTGGTCGGCAACGCGATCAGGCTGAACGGCTCCGACTGAACGGTTGTCAGAATGCGGTCAATTCCCGACAGGCGGTCTTGCGGGGCCGCAATCGAAGGGCGCGCGGGGGTTGTAGAGGCAGCGATGGCCGCCAATTGGTTGGTTGTGGCCTCGCTGGCGCCGGAAGGAAGAGCGGTCGGCGGGGCTGGACCTACAACGGCCAGCGCGGGCGGAATGGCCGTTGCCGGTTGCGGCCGGGGCTGCTGCTCGGGTTGGGCGGGCGGGCTTTCGCGCTCCACGCGCCTGAGCATGCTTCCAACGACCCGCGACCGGCTTTCCACGGATTGTGGCGAGATGCCCCGGGGATCACGCGATGCCAGGACGGATGCATGCGCGGTCGGCGCCGGCTGAGTGGCGGTCCGCACCGGCCGGGAGGCGATCCGCGGCGGCGGCGCGGCGACCGCCAGCTGTATGTCGCCGGGATTAGGGAAAACGCCGAGATGGACCGCGGCGGCCTTCTGCTGCAGCGACAGGCGTGGCAGCAGCGCGAAGAACGGCCCGATCCGCCCCGCCGCGCCGGGCATCGCCTGTCCGATTGCCTGGATGGCGAGCGCCTGTTGGCCGCCCAGCGCGAGAACGAACGCGCGCACCCGGTGCGCCGCGACGTCGCGCTGGACCAGCAGGGGCTGCAACATCGCCAGCCCATCGTTCATCCGCCCACCCATCGCCAGGCTGAGCGCCAGTCGACGCCGTGCTTCCTCCGGGGTCGGCCCGGCCAGGGCCGCCCGATAATCGGACTGGGCAGCGTCAAGCTCCCCCAGCAGGTCATGAGCAAGGCCGCGGTCGGCGCCAAGCAAAGCCGTCGAGGCGCCGAGACGCTGCGCCTGCCCGAACCATGCCAGCGCCCCACGCGCATCGCCCGTCAGCACAGTAGTCGCGCCCATTCCGACCTTGGGCGCGGGGTCCGACGGACGCACCTCGTCGGCGCGGCCGAAGAAGCCGGCCGCCGACTGCAGGTCGCCAAGTTCGAGCTCGGCGCGCCCGGCCGCCATCAGCCCGGCAAAGTCGCGCGGGCTGGCTGCAAGCACGCGTACCGCCCGACTCAGCGATGCGGCCGGGCTTTCGATCGTACCCGGTAGCGGCGCGGCCGGAAGCGGCGGCGGCGGCGCGGTGCCGATATACTGGGCATGAAGCGGACCCGCCGCCACCGCCAGCAAGGCGGCAAGGGCAGGGCGAAAAAGTCGAACATCGGGCATCATCATGCGACCGTGGCAGACGCGAGCTTGCTGAAAGCTTTCAGTTTGCGGGCACGCGGCAAGCTGTGGTGGCCGAGCGACGAGCCGAGGCGCCTGGCCTCGGCGCGCCGTTATTGGTTGTTCTGGCGGTTGAGGAAACGCGGGATATCGAGTGGCTCCCGGCGGATACCCGGCGCGGGGTCGTCGTCGACCTTGGCCTGAGCGGCGCCGCGGGCGATGTTCGACATGCGTTCGAACAAGGTACCGCTTTCGCGGGATACCTTCGGCTCGCCGGCCGGTTCAGCGATTCCCGCGGCCTCGTCGTCCTCGTCGGACGGCGGAGCGATTGGATTGGACATCACCGGCGAGGTCAGAATGTCGTCGCTGTCGAGCAGCAACTCATCGCTGCCGGCCTCGTCATCGGCGCCAAGCTCGAGCGTGTCCTCGTCGTTGGCATCGGCCGTAGGCGACGGCGGCTCCGGCGCCCGCGGGGCGGGGCCGCGCGCCGTCGGGAAGGTAAATACCTTGCCCGGCTGCGCCATGTTCGATTCCTCGGCCTCGATCCCGGTGGCGACGACCGACACGCGGATCTTGCCTTCCATGTGATTGTTGAACGCGGAACCCCAGATGATGTTGGCGTCGGGGTCGACCAGTTCCTTGATGTGGCTGGCGGCCTCGTCGACTTCCATCAGGCGCATGTCCTCGCCGCCGGTAATGGAGATGATGACGCCCTTGGCGCCCTTCATGCTGACGCCGTCGAGCAGCGGGTTCGAGATGGCCTTTTCGGCCGCTTCGATCGCGCGATTGTCACCTGACGCCTCGCCCGTGCCCATCATGGCCTTGCCCATTTCCCCCATCACCGAGCGGACATCGGCGAAGTCGAGGTTGATGAGTCCGGGCATGACCATCAGGTCGGTGATGCCGCGAACGCCCTGCTGGAGCACCTCGTCGGCCATCTCGAACGCTTCCTTGAAGGTCGTGTCCGAATTGGCGAGACGGAATAAATTCTGGTTCGGAATGACGATCAGCGTGTCGACGTGCTTCTGCAACTCCTCGATGCCGGCATCGGCCGAGCGCATCCGGCGCGTACCCTCGAACGCGAACGGCTTGGTGACCACACCGACGGTCAGGATGCCGCGGTCGCGCGCGGCCTTGGCGATGACCGGCGCGGCGCCGGTGCCGGTGCCGCCGCCCATGCCGGCGGCGATGAAGCACATATGGGCGCCTTCAAGCGCCTTTTCGATTTCCTCAAGCGTCTCCTCGGCGGCGGCGCGGCCAATTTCGGGCCGCGACCCGGCGCCGAGCCCCTGGGTGATCTTGAGGCCGAGCTGGATGCGCGCATCGGCCGAAGAACTGTTGAGCGCCTGCGCGTCGGTGTTGGCGACCAGGAACTGGACCCCCTGAACGTCGCGCGCGATCATGTTGGCGATGGCGTTTCCGCCGGCACCGCCGACGCCGATGACACTGATCCGCGGGCGAAGTTCGTCGACTTCCGGCCGGATGAAATCAATGCTCATGATCGTGACCCCCTCGAAGGCAAGCAATTGAACCGTGGGGACGAATCTTTGCACCATGCGAGTCGCGACCCCAAGCGAAAAATGGCCGCGCGGACAAAAAAGTGAAGATTTGATTCATTATGGGACGAAGGTGAGTCCCGTAAGCCGCAGTTACCGCCAGTAAAGCAACCGGTCCGGCGCCTATTCAAAAGCAAGCGGACGAATGTTCGGGACCGCGAACGCCCACCACAGGGCGCCGCACCGGGCGACGCCGGCAGTGACCAGGAAAGCGTTGTCGTAGGAACCGGTGGCATCGATGATCATGCCGGTGATCACCGGCCCGACGATCCCGGCCATGTTGCCGGTGGCGTTCTGGATGCCGATGAAGCTGCCCGCCGCGCGCGGCCCGGCGAAAACCTGGGCGATCGCATAAAGGTTGACCCCGCCGGTGGCGTTGGCGGCGCCGATCAGCACCAGCCACAGCGCGATATGGGTAGTCGATTGAGCCCGCATCAGGCCGATCACCGCGACCGCGAGCAGGATGTTGCCGCCGACCATCGCCGCGCGGCGGATCGCCGCCTCGCTGCGCCCCGAGCGGGTCCAGGCGTCCGAGGTCCAGCCGAGCAGCATGGCGGAGACCGCCTGGGCGAGGAAGCCGAGCGTCGCGAGATAGGTCATCTGCTTGATCGTCAGCCCGCGCGACTGGACGAGGTAGAGCGGCAGCCAGGTGACCACGAAATACAGCGTGTAGTTGGCGACGAAATGGCCGGCGCCCATCATCCATACCGCGCGTTGGCGAACGATGCTCGCAACCGCCACCGCCGCCTCGCGATGGGCGGCGGCGAAGGCTGGCAGGCGGCGCGCGCGTGCCAGCCAGAACGGCACCCACAGCAGGGTCACCAGGCCGAACAGCAGGAACATCGGGCGCCAGCCATAAGCGGCGACGATCAGCCCGCCGCCGAGCGTCCCGACGACCGGCCCAAGCGCAATCCCCGCCGCGATCATGCCGTTGGCCATGCCGCGGTTTTCGGCAGCGACATGGCGCGTGATGACCTTTGCCCCGCCGGGGAAGGTCACGCTTTCGCCAAGGCCGAGCAGTAGCCTGAGGACGATCAGGCTGGCCAGCCCGCCGACCAGGCCCATCAGCATGGTGCTGACCGCCCACAGGGTGAGCCCGGCGGCAATCAGGCGATAGACGCACCACCGGTCGCACGCCCAGCCGACGACATATTGGATCGGCGCATAGACCCAGAAGAAAGCCGACACGGCGATCCCGAACTGGGTCGCGCTGAGCCCGAGCTCGGGCTTGAGCAGCGGCGCGGCGATGGCGATCGCGCCGCGATCGATGTAATTGAGGATGACGGCAAGGCCGAGCAGCAAAACGAGGCCGAGCGCGGCGACGGGGCGAGCGGGTGCGGGTGCTGCCATTGTCGCCATGCGCTAATCCCCCTGCCCCCGCAGCCTGA
>JBDSMA010000254.1:0-2106 GCA_039916085.1 Sphingomicrobium sp. | reverse complement strand
GGCTTCTACGATTATGACGACAAGCGCCGGCCCAGCCCGAGCCCGCGCGTCCAGGAAATCATCGATGATTTCCGCGCGAAGGAGGGCGTCGCGAAGCGCGATATTTCCGACCAGGAAATCATCGAGCGGACGCTCTACACGATGGTCAATGAGGGCGCGAAGATCCTTGAGGAAGGCATGGCCCAGCGCGCCTCCGACATCGATGTGGTGTGGATCTACGGTTATGGCTGGCCAGTCTATCGCGGCGGGCCGATGTTCTGGGCCGACACCGAGGGCCTGGACACGATCGTCACCGGCCTCAAAAATCAGGAAGCTCGGATGGGGAGCGATTTCTCGTTCAGCCAGTTGTTGCTGGACAAGGCCGCCAACGGCGAGAAATTCACCCGCTAGCCCGCAAGCCATGCCAGGAGACGATGATGAGTGATTACACGGTCGAGGCCGGCACCGGCCCACGGGCATTGGCCTACAAGCCGATCGTCGTTGCGATCCACTGGATCACCGCGCTGTTCATTATCACGCAGATATTTATCGGCCTGAAGTTCGCCGACATGCCCAAGGGGCCGGCGCGAACTGACGCGCTCAACTGGCACAAGACGGTCGGCGTCGCGATTCTGTTGCTCGCGCTGATTCGCCTCGCGGTGCGGCTGATGAACCCGCCGCCGCCGTTTCCGCAGGACGTTCCCAAGTGGGAGCGCACCGCCGCGGTTTGGACGCACCGGCTGTTCTATTTCCTGATCCTCGCTTTGCCGCTGACTGGCCTCGCGGCAGTGTCGAAGCGGGCAGTGGGAGGTATGACCGACCTCCAATTCGGATTGCGCTTTCCAGTCGTGCCGATCCCCGCGCTGGGAGAGACGCATGTCTTCCTGGTGTGGAGCCTTGTCGCGCTGCTCGTGATCCACGTCGGCGCGGCATTGAAGCAGCAGTTCTTCGATCGCGGCGAAGTTGCCGACCGGATGCCGCCGTTCCGCGCTACGCGGCGGTAGGCTCCCGCGAGGGCAACAATACAAGCATCGCCCCCGCCAACGCTGCCACCGCCGCGGCTGTGGTAAAGGTCTCGGCTTGCCCGCCATGGTCCCACAACAATCCTGCGCCAAGGCTTGCGAGCAAAGCGGCGATACCGCTGGCGAAGAAGAAAGCGCCGAAGCTGGTCGCCACATGCCGTTCGCCGGCGGCATCGGCGATCATCCGACTGAACACACCTTGCGTGAGCGCCATGTGGGCCCCCCACAACACCACACCGATGGCGACCGCCCACAGTGCCGTCGCCTGGGCCAGCCACAGATCGGCGGCGACCAGCAGGCCCATCCCCGCGAGCAGCACAGTGCGTGGCGAAATCCGATCGGTTAGCGCCCCTGCTGGGTAGGCGAGGACGAGGAAAGCGAGATTGAACAGCGCCAGTACCAGCGGCGACCATTGGGTCGACAGCCCCGAGTCCATTGCCTTGAGGATGAGGAAGCTTTCGGAAAAGCGGGCCAGCCCGAACAGGAAGCCGACCCCGATAAGCCGCTTTACCGCGGGGTTAAGCTCGCGCCAGCCGCCCAACGCCATCTTCACCTTGGCAGCCTGGTGCCGTGTCGGCTCATGCAGCATCAGTGCAGCGAACAGGAATGAGAGCGCGGCCGGAATTACCGCGACCCAGAATACAGCGCGGATGTCGTTGGCGAACGCAATCATTAGTCCCACGGCCACGAGCGGGGCGAGGAAGGCGCCGACCGTGTCGAGCGACTGCCTCAGGCCGAACGCCCGGCCGCGCAGCTCGGGCGGGGTTTCGTCGGCGATCATCGCGTCGCGCGGCGCCCCGCGAATACCCTTGCCGATGCGATCGACGAAGCGCGCTCCAAGCACGGGCAGCGCGGTGGTCGCCAGCGGAAACAGCGGCTTCGACAGCGCCGCCATGCCATAGCCGAGCAGGATCCATGGCTTGCGACGCTGGCTGCGATCGCTGAGTCGGCCCGAAGCGAGCTTGGCGATGTTGGAAGTTGCTTCGGCGAACCCGTCGAGCGCTCCCATAGCCGCCACCGGCAGGCCGAGAGTCACCGTCAGGTAGGCGGGAAGCAAGGCGTGATATATTTCGCTCGACAGGTCCATCAGCAGGCTGACGAAACC
>JBDSMA010000253.1:0-4056 GCA_039916085.1 Sphingomicrobium sp. | reverse complement strand
CCACCAGCACGCTGAGCTTCAAGGGTTCGCCGACCAACATCGTCGGGCGCATCGCGCTTGGTGCCCAGCGCGCCAGGCTGGGCCAGATCCTTGCTGATCGGACCCGGATCGACGGCGGTTATCGGCTTGACGCGCGGCGCGGCTCGCTCAACCTCGCCGCCGATTATGGCGCGACGGGGGTGTCGTTGGCGCCGTCGCTGTTGGCCGGGCTGACCAATCCGCTAATCGGCGCGAAAAGTTCGCCGGTCGGACCGATTACCACCGCGCTGGCGCGGGCAATCGGCGACACCGCGCGCAATTTCAGCGTCGCCGGGCGGCTGCTGGCGGTCAATCGCCCCGGCTCGGGCGGGGTCCGGATCGTCACCGCCCAGGCGAATTCGTCAAGCGGCGGGCGGGTCGATGTGTCCGGCGGCGACGGAGTCACTTATTATTGGCCATCGGGCCGAATCCGTGTCGACGGCAATATCGAGACCCGCGGCGGCGGCTTGCCGACCGCCCGCATCGCCCTTCATCAGCCGCGCCGCGGCGGGGGGATGAGCGGCATTGCCGACATCGCGCCGTTCAGTGCCGGCGGGGCACGGCTGGCGCTGGCCCCGGTGCGCTTCGCCGCCCTGCCCGGCGGAGCGACCCGGGTCGACACCATCGCCCTGCTCGACGGGCCGTTGGGCAGCGGGCGGGTGACCGGTTTTCGCGTGCCGGTGAGAGGCACGCTCGGCGCGCGCGGAGGGCTGGAATTCGGGCGCGGCTGCGTCGATGCGCGTTTCACCGCGCTCAGCATCGGCGTGATCCGCATCGGCCCGACACGGCTGCCGATCTGCCCCGCCAACGGTCCGGCGATTTTCAGCCAGGCGCCGGGCGGCCCGCTTCGCCTGGCAGCGGAGACGCGTAACCTTCGCCTCGCCGGCCGGCTCGGCAAGTCGCCGCTGGCGATCGGCGCGGCGCGGGCGAGGATGCTCGGCGACCGTCGGTTCGATGTGACCTCGATGGCAATCAGGCTCGGACGCGCCGCCACCCCGCTAGTGGTCAATGCCGGGACGTTGGCTGGCAGTTTCAAGGGCAGCGGCGTGTCCGGCCGCTTCGGCGGCATGCGCGCGACGATCGGCAATGTCCCGTTGCTGCTCAGCAACGGTGCCGGCAGCTGGTCGTTCGTCGGCAGCAAACTGACGCTGGACGGGGCGATGGACGTGTCGGACCGGGTCGCGCTGGCGCGGTTCAAGCCGCTGCACAGCAACCAAGTCCACTTCGTCCTCGCCAATGACTGGGTCCGCGCCACCGGCCGCCTCGACCATCCGGGCACGGGTACGCCGGTGACCAACGTGACGATCGCCCACCGCCTTTCGACTGGCAATGGGGAAGCGCTGCTCGACGTTCCCGGAATTCGCTTCCGCCCGGGCTTCCAGCCCGACGACCTGACCCGGTTGAGCGAGGGCGTCATCGCGCTCGTCAACGGCAATGTCCGCGGGCAGGGGCGGATCGCGTGGAGCGGCAGTGGCAAGGTCGCCTCGACCGGCACGTTCGACGTCATCAATACCAACCTCGCGGCGCCGTTCGGGCCAGTCGCCGGGATCAACACGACGGTTCACTTCACCGATTTGCTCAACCTGGCTACCGCGCCGGGCCAGACGATGACCGTGGCCAGCATCAATCCCGGCATCCTGGTCGAGAACGGAGTCGTGCATTATCGCCTGCTGCCTGGGCAACTGGTCAAGATCGAGCGCGGCGAATGGCCGTTCATGGGCGGCAAGCTCATCCTCCAGGAAACGATCCTGAACTTCGCCCGGCCAACGCCCAAGCGGTTGACGTTCGAGGTGGTTGGGCTCGACGCTCACACCTTCGTCGCGTCGATGGGCTTCACCGAGATCGACGCCCAGGGAATCTTCGACGGCGTGCTGCCGATGGTGTTCGACGACAGCGGTGGGCGGATCGTCGGCGGCCGTCTCGACAGTCGCGAAAGCGGCGGCGTGCTGTCCTATAACGGGGTGGTCAACCGGGCCAACCTCGGCACGTTCGGTGGGCTGGCGTTCGATGCGCTCAAGAATTTGCATTTCCGCTCGATGGTCATCCGCCTCGATGGCTATCTCGATGGCGAGTTCGCGACTCGATTGACGATCGATCAGGTCGCGCTGGGCGGCGCCAACAAGACGCAGCGCTTCATCAAGTCGATCAGCAAGATCCCGTTCAAGTTCAATGTCACGATCAAGGGACCGTTTCGCGCCCTGATCGCGACCGCCAAAAGTTTCCGCGATCCGCGCGCGATCATTTCCGACGCTTTGCCGCAGCCGCTCGACCAGGTGCCGGGCATTGTCACCGAAGTCCGCCGTCAGGAAGAGCAGAAAACCCAGACCCAGACTCCGGTCACCGACCAGGTCGACGTCAAACCACCGCCAATTGTGAAAAAATGAGGAGCAAGGCCATGATGAGGACAAGGGTGCCCGCGGTTGCCGCAGCCGCAGTGCTGCTGCTGCCGCTTGGCGGGTGCATTTCGGTCAAGACCCCCGAAAAACCGATCGAAATCAACTTGAACGTCAACATCAAGCAGGAGGTTGTGGTGCGCCTCCAGCGCGATGTCGAGACGCTGATCAACCAGAACCCCGACGCTTTCCCGCAGGCGCCCGCGCCTGTTCCGGAGAAGAAGAAGTGATGAACCGCTTGCTCATCGCACTGGCGCTGTCGGCGGCGACGCTGCTCCCGCAATCGGCCCCGGCGCAGGACTATTCGGTGCTGCTCTCGGCCCGCGCCGCCGGTCTCGTCGGCGAGCGCTATGACGGCTATCTCGGCTATCCCGGTGCCGTATCGCCCGGGCTGCGGTCAACCGTTGGGTCGGTGAACATCAAGCGGCGTTCGCTTTATTCCGATCTTGCCGCCCGGCGCGGGGTCAGCCCGCAGGAAGTCGGCATCACCGCCGCCTGCCAGCTCCTCGCGCGGGTCAAGGCGGGGGAGAGCTACATGCTCGCCGACGGGACGTGGCGCCGCCGCGCCGCCGGACAGGCAGCGCCGCGCCCCGATTACTGCGGCTGAGCTTCGAAGTTCGCGCGCCAGCCGGGCTTCATCGCCGCGATCCATTCGGACTCGACTGCGAAGTCGAACTGTTAGGTTTCGACGGTGGCGCAGTGGCGGGTTTAGGGGAATCGACGTTACTGGCTTTTTCCATCCTCTCGATCTTTTCGCGAGTTTCCGGCGAGTGGCAGGCGGCGGGGGCCAAGGCTGCGAGCAGGGCGATGGTTGGAAGACGCTTCATCGGTCGAACTTGCCACGTCGCGGAGTCGGCGCCAAGCCACCAGGCGACGCCGCTCCAGCGGTTGACTTGAGGCCGCCTGGTTCATAAAGGGGCGGCGCCTTGGCGGGCTCTTGTCGCCGCCATGTTCCTTAGCCTTAGCGAGCGCGCTTCTCCCGAGCGTCGCCGCGCATATCGGGAAGATTAGGGATATGGCTGCGGACGAGTTCGAGCAGGACGCACATTCCCCGCCGGATTCGCGCCTGACGTCGCTCGACGAGCGGCTCGACCGGGCCAAGCGGGAAGAGGCGCTTCGGACCGGTAGCAAGCCGTCCGAGGAATCGCAGCGGCTGATTCGGTCGGTCGGAATGCGCATCCTGTCCGATCTGATCGGGCTTCCGTTCGGCGCCGCCCTCATTGGCTGGCTGATCGACCGGTGGGCCGGGACGACGCCGTGGATAATGCTGGCGATGCTGTTCCTCGGGTTCGGCCTCGCCGTCCGGAGCGTGATGCGCGCAGCGAAGCAAAGCCCTGAAGGGGGCATGAGGAAGAAATAGTGGCGGCGGAAATCAAGATCGACCCGATGCAGCAGTTTCAGATCAACCCGGTCTTCGGGGATCTGCACGCCGGCAATCCGTTCGCCTTCACCAACAGCGCGCTGTGGATGATGGTCGTCCTTGCCGCCATCTGGTTGTTCATGATCGGCGGCATGAAGCGCGAGCTCGTGCCCGGCCGCTGGCAGGTCGCGGTCGAAGGCGTCACCGGGTTCATCACCTCGATGCTCGACACGAATGTCGGGCCCGAAGGGCGCAAGTACGTCCCGTGGGTGTTCACCGTGTTCA
>JBDSMA010000252.1:0-1869 GCA_039916085.1 Sphingomicrobium sp. | reverse complement strand
GTGGGAATGGCGATCAACCGGGCAGCGGGCAGGCAAGCGCTCACCGTCGCCGACGCGCATCTTGCGCGGGTCGCCGCCGAGGGGCTCGCCAGCCACTCCTATCTCGCCGCGCTGGCCACGACGACCGGCCCGCACAGCGGCCGGGACCTGACCGACGCGGTTCATTTGCTGTGCCAGCTTTACGGCCGCCATCCCGGGCTGATCGAGATGGCGCTCGACCATCTTCCCGCCGGCGCGGTGCGTGACTGGCTGACCGCCGCGTCCGACTCGTTCGAGCGCGAGCGGCTGTTCCTCGTCCGCCTGACCGCGTCCGTCGGGCCGCTGCCATCGACCCCCGGCGCCGCCGACAGCGAGGCCGCGCTGCTCGCCCAGCGCCACGCCGTCGAAACCCTCGCCCGCTCCGAACGAAGCGGTTGCGCGCTGGGCGCCGCGACCGCGCTCGCCGCCGACTGGCCGGCGCTGCGCACCGTGCTCGACCGTGCCGCGCTGCGCGTCGGCATGGAAGCGCCGGCGGCGACCCTGCCCGACGCCGCTTCGATCCTCCACGTCATCACGCTCGGTACCGAAACGCCGGCCAGCGCGCGGGCGCTTGGTTTTGGCGGCGAACAGTTGCTGTTGCAGAATCGCGGTCTGTTCGACCTGCTCGAAGCCCGCGCGGAAGCCCGCGGCGACTACTAGAGATTGCGCCGCGCCCACCTCGTTTGTAGGGCAAGGCAATGCGCTTCGAAGGTACCAGCGACTATATCGCGACCGACGACCTCAAGGTCGCGGTCAACGCCGCAGTCACGCTCAGGCGCCCGTTGCTGGTCAAGGGCGAGCCGGGCACGGGCAAGACCGTCCTCGCCCATGAGATCGCCGAAGCGCTCGGCGCCCCGCTGATCGAATGGCACGTCAAATCGACCACCCGCGCCCACCAGGGCCTCTACGAATATGACGCGGTGGCGCGGTTGCGCGACGGCCAACTCGGCGACCCCAGGGTCCACGATATCTCCAACTATATCCGCCGCGGCAAGCTGTGGGACGCATTCACCTCCCCTGTCCTGCCGGTGTTGCTGATCGACGAGATCGACAAGGCCGACATCGAATTCCCCAACGATTTGTTGCAGGAACTCGATCGGATGGAGTTCCACGTTTACGAAACCGGGGAGACGGTCAAGGCGGACGAGCGGCCGGTGGTGGTGATCACCTCGAACAACGAAAAGGAGCTGCCCGACGCGTTCCTGCGCCGCTGCTTCTTCCACTACATCCGCTTCCCCGACCGCGACACGATGACCAGGATTGTCGAGGTTCATTTCCCGGGCATCCAGAAGCTACTGGTGTCGAGGGCGCTCGACCTGTTCTATGAAGTGCGCGAAGTGCCGGGGATCAAGAAGAAGCCGTCGACCAGCGAATTGCTCGACTGGCTCAAGCTGATCCTCCACGAGGATATGCCCCTGGAGGTCCTCCAGAACCGCGACCCGACCAAGGCCATCCCGCCGCTGCACGGGGCGCTGCTCAAGAACGAGGCTGACGTGATGCTGTTCGAACGCCTCGCCTTCATGGCCCGGCGGACGGTCTAGCTCGAAAGACCTATTCGTCGCGGTAAGCGAGTTCGAAATTGCCCCAGCGCTTGCCCTTGAAATAAAGCGGCACGAAGACGTTCTTGACCGCGAAAAAATTCTCGCCAAGCTCCATCCGGTACGTCGCGAGCATCGCCGGCTTGTCGCTGTTGCAGGCGTTGCGCGTGGTTTCGTCCATCAGAATGCGGCGATTGCGGCAATGTTCGTCGTTCCACACCGGATCGGAACCCGGTGTGTTGCACCGCTCCGACACGTGGGTTGGCAGATAGCCGTCGAGGTTGGTCACCGCGCAGCTGATAATCTTGGCATC
>JBDSMA010000251.1:0-3915 GCA_039916085.1 Sphingomicrobium sp. | reverse complement strand
CGTCGGAAGCCATGTCATTCCAGTCGCGGCGAGCTGGGGGCTGACCGCGCTGGCGTTGCTGTTGGGCGTGATGCTGCTGAACGAGAGCCGAAGGTAGCGCGATCAGCGCTCGCTTGGGCGCCGCGCCATGAGGATGATCGAGACGTACCGCATGACCTCCACGTCGTCCTGGTTAGTGACGAATGTCTGGGTGCGGATGCTTCCAAGCGCGGATTTCGATCGCGACGGAGTCTTGTCGAGGATCTTGCCCCTGACCGTGAGCCGATCGCCGGGATAGACCGGCTTCAGCCAGCGCAATTCATCGACCCCGGGGGAGCCAAGGCCGGCTTGCGGATGCGCGTTCAGGTGACCGACGATGACCGACATGGCCATCGCCGCCGTGTGCCATCCCGAGGCGGCGAGGCGGCCGAAATGGGTTTTTGCCGCCGCCTCGTCGTCGAGATGGAACGGCTGGGGGTCGTATTTACGCGCGAATTCGAGCACTTCTTCGCGGGTCACGTCATAATCGCCGAAACGGGTCTCGACGCCGACTTCCAGATCTTCCCAATAGATCATCGACCTGCCGTCGGTTGCCTAAAAGGTGCGGCCGAAGCGCAAGCCGATGGTGCGGGGCTGGGTGACGCTCGAATAAATCTTCCCGCCGATCGCGGTCAAATGGTCCGGGTCGCCGCAGATCAGTTCCTTGCACTGGATCGCGCGTGATGTGATGCCACGCTTGTCGAACATGTTCTTGACGTACAGTTCGGTCGTCCACGGGCCAAACTTCAGGCCGGTGCTGGCATCCCATTGGCTGTACCCCGGCATGTCGCCGTAAATGGCGTCCTGAATGGGTCGCACGTCCCGCAGGCGTCGGCCCTCGTAGCTGCCGGTGAGCTGAACATTGGCCTTCATCGTACCGATCGGCCATTCGTAACGGGCGCGGACATTGCCCTTGAACTTGGCGGTCAGGGGAAGGCGCGAGCCCGCTGGCGCCAGCAGGGCATTTTGCTCATTCGGCGTGATGACGCTGTCCCCATTGAGATCGGCCGACAAGGTGCAATCGAACGTGGGGTTGGCGATCTTGCAGAAGTCGTTGGTCAGCTTGCCGTCATTGAAGGCAGCGCCGGCGTTGAACGTCAGGCCGGTCATCGGCCGGTAGTAGAAGTCGAACTCGGCACCCCTGATCCGGGCGTTGCCGGCGTTGCGGATCTCGGTCAAACCGTTGGCGCCGAGAAACGACAGCTGGATATTTTTCCAGTTCAGCTGATAAATTGCGGCATTGAAGTGCATCCGCCCACCGGCAAACGTGAGCTTGGTGCCCGCTTCGTAATTGCTGATAAAGTCCGGCTTGTACGGCGGCAGGCTGCCACGGCGGTTGATCCCGCCGGGGCGGAACCCACGGGACCAGGTGACATAGAATAGCGAATCGTTGCTCGGCTTCCACGTCGCATTGAGGCGATGAATGAACCCGCTGCCCGTCGTCCTCTTGTCGACGTTGGTGCACGGCGAACCGGCGATAATCGGACCGCCAAAGCAGGTCGCGATCCCCGGACCGGAGGAAACATAGCCGTCGCTGAAGCCGAAATAGCCCTGCAGGCTGTTGTCATATTTGTACAGTCGGCCGCCGGCAGTGAGGGTCAGCTTGGGCAAGATGTCGTAGCTAAGCTCGCCGAACACTGCATAATCGCGATCGACCCGCAGCTGTTGGGTCAGCCAGATGTCGCTGGCTGTGCCGGGCACCTTCAGCACATCGGCGATGCCGTCGATAATATAGTCCTGACGGATGTTGTGCGTTTGACGCTGGTAGAACAAGCCGCCGACCAGACGAACCGGCTTGTCGGCGGGCGACGTGAAGCGCAGCTCGTGCGACATTTTCCCGTACCGATCGACGGCATCGATCCGCTGGTTCGGGTTCACCAGGTTATGGGCGTTGTCATAGAAGAAATTGCCGTATGACGAGATGGCGTCATAGAAATAGGAATAATCCGAATAATCGACCAGCGAATCGACCCGGCGGCGAAGCAGCGAACCGGCGTAGGTCACGTCGAAATTGCCGAGTTTGCCTTCGATCGTCAGCGCAGCCTGAAGCCAGCGGTCGTTGACCCGCTCGGGATTGAATTGCATCGTTTGGAGGTCGCCCAACCCGCTCTCCTGCGCGAAGCTGCCGTGGCTGACTTGTTTCTGCCCCATCAGCGCCGGCGTGACCGTCCAATCGTCGCCAAGCTCGATACGCAGCGCGGTGCGGCCGCCGTAAGTGTCGACGTCGTTGTAATTTTTCTTGGCGTAAGCCGCGTTGTTAATCGTGATGCCCGAAGACGGGAAGGTCAGCGTTCCGGGGATATTGTCGATGTAGCCGGCGTCGTGCCGGTACCAGCCGACCGTGCGCAGCGCGATCGTGTGCGAAAGCGGCGTATTGATGAATGCTTCACCGAGATAGCCCCAGCCGCCGTGCGCGACCTGGTTCACTTCAAGGTTTGCTTCGCCATAGGTGCCGCTGGTATCGGGCTTGTTGGTGATGATGCGGATAGTGCCGGCCTGGCTCGACGCACCGTAAAGCGTGCCTTGCGGCCCGGCGAGCGCCTCGACGCGGGCGATGTCGAACACGTGAATGTCCAGCGCCCCGGTGATGGTCGTGATCGGTTGCTCGTCCAGGTAGGTGCCGACGCTCGGCAGCGACGAAGAATGGTTGCCGTTTTCACCCGACGCGACGCCGCGGAAATAGACGTTCGCGGTGCCTGGGCCGCCCGCGCTGCCGCCGCTGCCGCCCGACTTGAACGAAAGCGACGGAACCAGCCGCGCATAATCCTCGAACTTGTCGATCTGAAGGTCGTCGAGCGTCTTGGTGGTCAGCGCGGTGATCGCGATCGGCACCTTTTGAAGGTCTTCCTCGCGCTTGGTGGCGGTGACCACAATCGTGTCTTGCTCGTCGGCGGCGGGCTTCGCGGCGGGTGCCGGCGCTGGCGGCACGGCGGCGACCTGCGCAAAAACCGGGGCCGCCCCGGCGATCACGGTGGAGGCGAAAAGGGCCGCGTACATGCGGCGGCGCGCGATGTTGGTGTCGGCGATGCTCATAAGGTCCCCCAATTTCTGCGCCGATGGAGCGTGAAATCGTGGTCGATTGCAACGGGAATGTTGGCTTGGTGAAACAATTTCGCCGCACTATGGCCGCGCTGCATCATCCCAGGTTTCGAGCGCCGGGCCGAGCGCGCGCTTCAATGGGCCAAGCCATTGTTCGTACATCCGCCAACGATCGAAGGCCGCGCGGCTGAGCGGTTGGCGCACCTGTTCGGAGCTGGCGGTGCGGACGGCGCGTTTATTTTCGTGAAAGCGCAGGCATTGTTCCTCATAATCGAGGCCGCAATAAGCGAGCAGGGCGCGAACCTCGTCCTCCGGATTGTCGACCAGCTGCTCGTGAATCACGCGATGGACCGTGCCTGGCTGGACCCGGTCGAAATGGGCCATCAAGCGGACGTAATGGCGGTAATAGCGGCCGATGTCGTCGAGCGCGTAAGCGAAATTCTGGCCACGGGCGAAATGCTGCTTGAAATTGGAAAAGCCGCAATCGAGCGGGTGGCGGCGGGCGTCGATGATCCTGGCGTTGGGCAGGATCAGCCGGATGAGGCCGACGTGCTGCCAATTGTTAGGCATTTTGTCGATGAAATAGGGCTTGCCTTCCTGGCGGTGAATCCGCGTCCGCGCGAGATAGTCGGCACCCAGCGCGCGCAAAGCGTTGGCATCGAGCTTGGCGAGGCTGGCGGGGTAGCGGTCGGCGGGCTTGGCCTCGGGGTTACTGAGCGAGCGGACGATGAGGTGGAGGTCGGGTAGCTCCATCGTCCCCTCGACCAGACTGTGGCTGGCCAATATCTGTTCGACCAGGGTCGATCCGGCGCGCGGCATGCCGACGATGAAGATCGGGTCGGGGGAAGGGTCGCCCTG
>JBDSMA010000250.1:0-9613 GCA_039916085.1 Sphingomicrobium sp. | reverse complement strand
CCGAACCGCGCCAGCGCCGGGGACAGCGTCGCGCGCGGCGGGGCGGTGAACAAGGCGATCCCCGGCGGCGCCGCATCGGGCCACGGCTGGCCTTGCGTGAGGTGGGCGATGCGCCGCGCGATGCCGGCGCCGCCGTCGACCTGGGCGATGCCGGGGAAAGCGGCGGCCAGTTCGTCGGCCAGCAGCGGGAAATGGGTGCAGGCGAGGACCATCACGTCCATCCCTTCAGCGCCCTCGGCCTCGATCATCGGGCGAACCGCGCCGCGCACGGATTCGACGCTGACCCGATCCCCGGCGAGCTTGGCCTCGGCCAGCTCGACCAGTTCGGCCGACCCGTGGCGGATCACCCGGCAGTCGGCGGCGAACCGTGCAGCGAGGTCGTCGACATAGGGCTGGCGCACCGTTGCGGGGGTACCAAGGACGCCGATCACTCGGCTTTTCGACAGCGCGGCCGCCGGCTTGATCGCCGGGACGGTGCCGACCACCGGAATGTCGAGCGCCGCGCGGACCGCATCAAGCGCGATGGTCGAGGCGGTATTGCAGGCGATCACCGCCAGCCGGGGGCGAAACCGCTCGACCAGCCGTCCGAGCAGCGCCGGGACCCGCGCCGCAATCTCCGCCTCGCTGCGGGTGCCATAAGGGAATGCGGCGCTGTCGGCGACATAGACGATCGGCGCGTGGGGCAGCAGCGCCCGTGTCGGTGCCAGCACCGACAGCCCGCCGACTCCGGAATCGAAGAACAGCAAAGGCGCGTCGGGTTTCATCGGGGACGGCTATTGGCCATCGTTGCGCGACTAGGCAACATTGCCTACCACTTCGCCTCATGAGCATGCCGACGATCCTCGCCCTGCTGGTCGGCTATCTGCTCGGCTCGATCCCGTTCGGACTGATCCTCACCCGGTTCGCCGGCAAGGGCGATCTTCGGGCGATCGGATCGGGCAATATCGGCGCGACCAACGTCCTTCGCACGGGTTCCAGGCCGCTCGCCGCGACGACCCTGTTACTCGATGCGGCCAAGGGCGCGGCGGCGGTCATCATTGCCCAGTATTTCTGGCCCGCCGGCGTCAATTTCGCCGCTGCCGGAGCCCTCATCGGCCATCTCTATCCCGTCTGGCTAAAGTTCAGGGGCGGCAAGGGGGTTGCGACGTTGCTCGGCATCCTCGTCCCGCTGATGCCGGTGGCCGCGGTGATCTATGCCGCCGTGTGGGTCGGCCTGCTCATCGCGCTGCGCATTTCGTCGGCGGCGGGGATTGCGGCGGCGGCCAGTGCGCCGGTCTCGGCAGCGGTCGCCGGCGAGCGCGACCTGTTCCCGATGCTGCTCGCGTTCGCGTTGCTGGTGGTATGGAAACACCGCGACAATATCCGCCGGCTGCAAGTCGGCACCGAGCCACGCATCGGCCAGCGCGAGGCGTGAGCGAGCGTCCCGACCTGGTCGCCCGGCTTCGCCTGATCCGCACGCCCGGCATCGGCCCGATCGCCTTTCGTCAATTGCTCGCCCGCTTCGGCAGCGCCGCCGCCGCGCTCGACGCCATCCCCGATCTTGCCCGCCGCGGCGGGGGGAAGGCGCCGACCGTGACGCCGCTGGCCTTGGCCGAGCGGGAGATTGCGGCGGTTGAAAAGGCCGGGGCGACGTTCCTGTCGATCGGGCAGGGACTGTACCCTCGCGCCCTCGCCGAGCTGGAAAATGCGCCGGTATTGCTGACCATTAAGGGTGACCTCGCTTTGCTCGAACGGCCGCTTATCGCCATTGTCGGCGCGCGAAACGCCAGCGCCGCCGCCTGCCGCTTCGCCCGGACGCTCGCCCATGACCTCGGCGGGGAAGGGGTGGCGGTGGTGTCCGGCCTTGCTCGCGGGATCGACAGCGCCGCCCACGATGGGTCGCTCGACAGCGGCACAATCGGGGTCATCGCCGGCGGCATCGACATCGCTTATCCGCCCGAAAATGCGCAGCGCCAGGCGGACATTGCGGCGCGCGGACTGTTAGTCGCCGAGATGCCGCCGGGCACCGAGCCACGCGCTCGCCACTTCCCTTATCGCAACCGGATCATCGCCGGGCTCGCGGCGGGGACGGTGGTGATCGAGGCCGCGCCGCGCTCGGGCTCGCTGATCACGGCGCGGCTGGCGGGCGAGGCGGGGCGCGAAGTGATGGCGGTGCCCGGTTCCCCGCTCGACCCGCGCGCCCAGGGCTGCAACCAGCTGATTCGCGATGGGGCGACGCTGATCCAGACCGTCGCCGACGTGCTGGAAACTCTGCGCCCGATCGGCGGAGGACTGGCCAGCCCGCGCATGTCCTATTCCGCGCCGGTTCCCGCTGCGTCGGTCGATGCCAACCCCGATATCCGCGCCCGAATTGAAGAATTGCTTGGGCCGTCCCCGGTGGTGGTCGATGAGCTGGTTCGCCAGTCGGGCGCTTCGGCCGGCGAAGTCCAGCTAGTACTGCTCGAGCTCGATCTTGCCGGCCGCCTCGAACGGCACGCCGGCGGAAAGGTCAGCCTGGCCGCTTGACGGGTGGAATCCACGCCGACCACCATACGCGTACGTACGTAAGGGAATCCGCATCTTGAAACTCGTCATCGTTGAATCGCCTGCCAAGGCCAAGACCATCGAATCCTATCTCGGATCCGGCCACAAGGTGCTGGCGAGCTATGGCCACGTACGCGACCTGCCGCCCAAGGACGGCTCGGTCGATCCTGACGACGGCTTCGCGATGGAATGGGAGTCCTATCCCGACAAAGCGCGTCAGTTGAAAGCCATCACCGATGCGGCAAAGGGCGCGGACACGCTGATCCTGGCTACCGACCCCGACCGAGAAGGCGAGGCGATTAGTTGGCATGTCCTCGAAGTATTGAAAAAGAAAAAGGCTGTCCCACAGCAGGTTGAGAGAGTTACCTTCAACGCCATCACAAAGTCTGCCGTGACCCAGGCAATGGCCCATCCGCGCCAACTCGACGAGGATCTGATCGATGCCTACCGCGCCCGCCGCGCGCTCGATTATTTGGTCGGCTTCACCCTCTCGCCGATCCTGTGGCGCAAGCTGCCCGGCGCCAAATCGGCCGGGCGGGTGCAGTCGGTCGCGCTCAGGCTGATCGTCGACCGCGAGCGTGAGATAGAGTTGTTCCGCGCCCAGGAATATTGGTCGGTCAGCGCTACCTTCGAGGCCGACGCAACGCCGTTCACGGCCAGACTGGTCAACCTCGACGGCAACAAGATCGAGCGGCTGACGATCGGTGACAAAGGCGCGGCCGACGCGGCCAAGGCGGTGGTCGAGGCGGGGCGCTTCACCGTCGCCACGACCGAGACCAAGCCATTCACCCGCAATCCGCCGCCGCCGTTCACCACTTCGACACTGCAGCAGGAAGCCGCGCGCAAACTCGGGTTCGCGGCAAGTCACACGATGCGCCTCGCCCAATCGCTCTATGAGGACGGGCTAATCACTTACATGCGGACCGACGGTGTGCAGATGGCTGACGAGGCGATCTCCGCCGCCCGCCGCGCGGTCGCCGACCGTTATGACGCCGGCTATGTTCCCGACAAGCCGCGGGTTTACATCACCAAGGCGAAGAACGCGCAGGAAGCGCATGAGGCGATTCGTCCGACCGATTTCCGCAAGGATCGCGCCGCGTCGGGTGACCACGGCCGGCTTTATGCGCTGGTGTTCAACCGCGCGCTGGCTAGTCAGATGGCTTCGGCCCGGCTGGAGCGGACGACGGTCGAACTGACCGATGGTGCCGGCCGCGCCACGCTGCGCGCTACCGGCCAGGTCGTCCTCTTCCCCGGCTACCTCGCGCTGTACGAGGAGGGTCGAGACGACAAGACTGACGATGAAGAGGCGGCGCGAATGCCCGCGCTCCGACCCGGCGACGCGCCGGCCAAGACCGGGGTAGAGGCGGTGCAAAGCTTCACCCAGCCGCCGCCGCGCTTTTCGGAAGCGAGCTTGGTCAAGCGCCTTGAGGAACTCGGCATCGGCCGCCCCTCGACCTACGCCGCGACGTTGCAGACGCTGAAAGACCGCGAATATGTCCGGCTGGAAAAGCAGCGCTTCATTCCCGAGGAGAGCGGCCGGCTGGTGACCGCCTTCCTCGAACGCTTCTTCGAGAAATATGTCAGTTTCGATTACACCGCCGAGCTCGAGGAAGGCCTCGACGACGTGTCCGGCGGGCGGCTCGGCTGGCAGCAATTGCTCGAGGCCTTCTGGAAGGACTTCAAGCCCAAGGCCGGCGAAGTGATGGAGCAGAAGCCGTCGGAGGTGACGGCGGCGCTGGACGACTTCCTCGCGCCTTATCTGTTTCCCGACAAGGGTGACGGCACCGACCCGCGGCTGTGCCCGCTGTGCGGCACCGGCCAGCTTGGGCTGCGCGGCGGCAAATATGGCGCGTTCGTCGCCTGCTCAAATTACCCCGAGTGCAAATTCACCCGCCGCTTCGGCCAGGGCGAGGAAGCGGCGAGCGACGGGCCGACCGAGCTTGGCAACGGCATCAGTCTCAAGAGCGGACGCTTCGGCGCTTACCTCGAACGCGGTGAGGGCAAGGACATCGAGCGCGCCTCGATCCCCAAGGACGTTCCGCAGGACGGGCTGACGCTGGAGATGGCGGAGAAATTGCTGTCCTTGCCGCGCGAAGTGGGCCCGCATCCGGAGACTGGGGCGATGATTTCCGCGTCGATCGGGCGTTATGGGCCGTACCTCGTGCACGACGGTAAATATGCCCGACTGTCATCGACCGCGGAGGTATTCGACACCGGCATGAACGCTGCGGTGGTCAAGCTGGCCGAGGCGGAGTCGGCCAAGGGTTCGCGCGGCGGCGGGTCGCGCGAAGCGCTCGCGGTGCTCGGGGCGCATCCCGTTTCGGGCAAGGAACTGAAGGTCATGGAAGGCCGCTACGGTTCCTATGTCAGCGACGGCACGACCCACGCCACGCTCCCCAAGAGCGCCGATCCCAAGGCTGTGACGCTCGACGAGGGGGTCGCACTGATCGATGCCAAGGCCGCCAAGGGACCGGTCAAAAAAGCCCGCAAGGCATCGGCCAGGAAGAAGGCGCCGGCGAAGAAGAAAGCCTAGGCGCAGGTCCGACAGGCCGGGTCGGCGGGGATTCGGATCTTGCGCCAGGCGAGGTTGAACCCGTCGAACAGGTGGAGCGTGCCGGCCATGTCCTCGCCAATGCCGACGATAGCGCGGATGGCCATCAGTGCGGCGAACCCGCCGACCGTCGCCGTCAGCGCGCCGAGCACGCCAAGCTCAGCGCAATTGTCGCAATCGTCGGCGTCGAACGCTTCGCCGACGAAGCAGCGATAGCAGGGCTTCCCGCGGAATAGCGCAACCTGTCCCTGGAATTGGGCGGCGGCGGCGGAAATGAGCGGAATGGCAAGCCGATGGGCGGCGTCGCTGACCAGCAGCCGCGTTGCGAAATTGTCGGTTCCGTCGAGGATCAGGTCATGACCACCAAGGACGCCAAGCGCATTCGCAACTTCGATGCGCTCCACCACCGCCACTCCTTCAACGTGCGGGTTGCGCTCCGAGACGAAAGCGGTGGCAAGCGCGGCTTTCGATTTCCCGATGTCGCTGGTGCGAAAAAGCGATTGGCGCTGGAGGTTGGAGAGCTCGACTGTGTCATTGTCGATAATCGTCAGCCGCCCGATGCCCGCGCCGGCGAGTGCCGGGATCGCGGAAGCGCCTATTCCGCCGGCGCCGACCACCGCAACCTTGGCGCCCGTAAGCAATTGTTGACCGGCACCGCCGACGGCCGGCAAGACGATGTGCCGCGCATAACGGTCCAGTTCGTCGTCGCTGAGGCTCATTGCCCGCCCGTCATTGCCCGGTACTGCCGAAACCCCCGGCACCCCGGGCGGTATCGCTCAGTTCGGCAACTTCGTCGAAGCTGGCCACGATCACCGCGGCGGGCACTAGCTGGGCGATGCGCTCGCCACGGCGGATGGGGAATGGCTCCGATCCGTGGTTGATGAGGATGATTTTCAGCTCGCCGCGATAGTCGCTGTCGATCGTGCCCGGCGTGTTGGGCACCGAGATACCGTGCTTGAACGCAAGGCCGGAGCGCGGGCGGACCTGGATCTCATAGCCCACGGGGATGGCGACACGGAAGCCGGTGGCGACGGCGTGGCGCTGGCCTGGCAACAAATCGAGGTCCTCGGCGGCGACGACATCCATCCCCGCCGCGCCCGGCGTGGCATAGCTCGGCACCGGCAGTCCCTCGCCGTGGGGCAGGCGCGAGATACGGATGCGGATGGTCATGCGAAATGCTCTGGCGATTGGAAGAATTGGGCGATGCGGTCGATGAGATGGGCGGCGACGGCTTCCTTGGTCGCTTCCGGCCAATCCTCGACTCCGGCGGCGCTAACCAGGTGTATGCGGTTGTGAGAGTCGCCCATGACGTTCCCGGAAACATCGTTGGCGACGATCCAGTCGACCTGCTTGGCGAGGCGCTTGGCGGTGGCATTGGCGACGACGTCGTCGGTTTCGGCTGCGAATCCGACCAGCAGACGGGGACGATCGGGGTGGGAAGCCAGGGTGGCAAGGATATCGGTGTTGGGGGCGAAGCGGAGCTCCGGCGGGCCGTTTGATTTCTTGAGCTTCGAAGGGCTCGCCACGACGTTCCAGTCAGCAACCGCGGCGACGAGGATGGCGGCGTCGCAGGGCAAAGCGGCCTCAACCGCATCGGCCATCTGCTGACCAGTCTCGACATCGATTCGCGCGACTCCGCCCGGCGTTGGCAGAGCGACTGGTCCGGCGATCAACGTGACGCGTGCCCCAGCGGCGGCGGCCGCGGCTGCGATGGCGAAGCCTTGGCGTCCCGACGAGCGGTTGGCGATCACCCTCACCGGGTCGATCGGCTCATGGGTCGGGCCGGCAGTGACGAGGATGTGGCGTCCACAAAGGGGCCCGTTTGTCCCGAGCGAAGCCGAGGGAGGTGACACGGCTTCGCTCGACACGAACGACTGTGAAGTGAGCAATTGTAGGATCGCTTCCGGCTCTGGCAGGCGTCCCGGGCCATATTCGCCGCAGGCCATTGGGCCTTCGTCGGGTTCGATCACCGTCACACCGCGAGCGCGCAGGGTCGCGATGTTCGCCTGCGTCGCGGCGTGTTGCCACATGCGGACGTTCATCGCCGGGACGACGACAACCGGCTTGTCGGTAGCCAGGAGCAGGGTGGTGGCGAGATCGTCCGCCTGTCCCGAAGCCATGCGCGCAATAAGGTCGGCGGTGGCTGGGCAGACCAGCAGCACATCGGCGGCGCGGGACAGCTGGATATGGCCCATCTCGGCCTCGTCCTTCAGATCCCACAGCGACGTATAGACCGGGCTTTCAGCCAGCGCCGCGAGGCTCATCGGAGTAACGAAATGGGCGCCGCCGGCGGTCAGTACCGGGGTCACCGAATGACCCGCCTTCCTGAGCAAACGGATCAACTCGGCGGCCTTGTAGGCGGCAATACCTCCCCCAACGATCAGCAACACGCGGCTCATGCCTCGCTTCCTGCCACGCGGCGGGACGCCAAGTCGAGCGCGGCGGCGAGATCGCGCAGCGCGGCGGGGACGAACGCGATGCCCATCAGCGACAGCGGGGTCGCGAGCAGCGCCCAATAGAAAGTATCGGCTCGAGCGAACAGCGCGAGCATCGCGCCATAGCCAATGACCAGCAGGGCAGCGCGCCATGCCCAGCCGGCGCGAACCGAGGCCCAGCCGAACAGCGACAGAATCAGCGCTGCGGCGGCCAGCCAATAAGGCAGGATGGTCGCCGCGTTGACCGCCGCCATCGCCTTCAGCGCGAAGCGGACACCGAGCAGACTTTGCCAGCCCGGCGAAGCGAGGTCGGTCGGGGCGACGACGGCGGCGACCTGTGCAGCGTGCCACGCGAGATAGACCGCGAACAAGGCGATGGCTCCCGCCCATCCTGCCGCTTCCCGCCAGCGACGTTCGATTAGTGCAAGAGCGCCCATCATCGCCAGCATCGGCAAGGCGGTCTCGCGGATCAGCAGGGCAATGCCCGCAGCGACGATCGCGCCCGTCGCTTGGCCTGGCCGCCGCAGCGCGATAGCCAGGGCCATCAACAACGCCGCCCAGCTTTCGTGAAACAGGCCGGTGACCGGCTCGACCAGCCCGCCCATGCCGGCGGCGAGGAAGAACATGGCGACGGCGCGCAGCCACAGCGGCGCTTCGCTGCCCAATCTTCGCCACCACAGTGCGCCGACCGTCAGCGCGAGCAGGACTTGAAGTCCAATCATCACCGGCTCGCCGGCCCAGGCATAAGCATAAGCCTGGCTCGGCAAGCGGAACGTGATGAAGGGTTTAAGCGGGTAATTGTCCTTGCGCAGTTCCTCGGCGACCGCCGGATAATAAGCGTCGCCGGCGCGGACCCGGCGGATGACCTCGCGGTAGAGGTCGAGGTCGCTCTGTTCGGCCACGCTGGCGCGAACTTTCGGCGCGGGGGAAGAACTCACCGGCCAGCACGCCATGAGCAGCGCCGCCGCTAGGAAAAGGACGACGATCAGCGCCGGCCCGCGACGCCAGTTGGCATACCAGGTCGGCGGGCCGAATCGGTCCATGTTCAGCCGAGCAGCGCCATTGCCGCCGCGCCCGCCGCGGCGGCGGCGGCGGCCAGCAAAGCGGTTCTGAGCCACGGGCGACGCTCTATTCGCTCGATGTCCGCAAGCGGCGGCGGCGGCGGGGCGGCGCCTGCCGGCGGGTAAGCGGCATCGATTCGGCGGATGAGGTCGGGGATCAGTTTGAACGCGCGCACCGTGTCGACGATGCGGTCGGCATAATAGGCCTCGGGTCCAAGCTCGCTGCGCAGCCAGTCCTTGAGGAACGGCTCGGCGGTCTCCCACATGTTGATGTCGGGATCGAGCGCGGTGGCCACTCCTTCCTCCATGACCATCGTTTTTTGCAGCAGCAGCAGGTGTGGCTGGGTCGGCATGTCGAAATCGCGCGTGATGGCGAACAGGCTTTCGAGCATTCGTCCAACCGAAATGTCCTTGACCGGCAGCCCGCGGATCGGCTCACCCACGGCGCGAAGCGCGGTGGCGAACTCGGCCACGTTGTGGTGCGGAGGGACATATTGCGCTTCGAAATGGATTTCGGCGACGCGGCTGTAATTGCCGGTGATCAAGCCGTACAAGATCTCCGCCAGCCACATGCGCGCGCGACGGTCGATCCGCCCCATGATGCCGAAGTCGATCGCCGCGACCCGCCCGTCCGCCAGTGCGAATAAATTCCCCTGGTGGAGGTCGGCGTGGAAATAGCCGTCGACAACCGCCTGGCGGAGGAACGCGCGGACAAGAATCGCGGCGAGCGATTTCGGGTCATGGCCAGCGGCGATCAGGCCGTCGCGATCGCTTAGTTTGATCCCGTCCAGCCATTCGAGCGTCAGCACGCGCCGCGCGGTGCGGGTCCAGTCGATCTCGGGGATGTGGAAGCCCGGCTCCGCGACCATATTGTCGCGCAACTCCGACGCCGAGGCGGCTTCGCGCTGGAGATCGAGCTCGCGCCGGGTCCATTGCTTGAAATGCGCCACCACCAGCCGGGGCCGCAGCCGTTCGGCTTCGCCGCCGAGCAGTTCAACGTGGGTCGCGGCCCATTCATAGGTTTCAAGCGCGGCAGCGAATTC
>JBDSMA010000249.1:0-9587 GCA_039916085.1 Sphingomicrobium sp. | reverse complement strand
TATTGCCGTCGCAGCTGCCGACGTAGCGCAGGATTGCCCGCAGCTTGCGCAAGTAAGCCCCTGCTTCTGCTGGAGAATGCATGTCGGGCTTCGACACGATTTCCATCAGCGCCACGCCCGAACGGTTCAAATCGACATAGGACATCGTCGGATGCTGATCGTGCATCAATTTGCCCGCGTCCTGCTCGACATGGATCCGCTCGACGCCGATGGTGACCGCGCTGGCCTCATCCTTGTCGTCGGTCAGAACGGTGATTTCACCCTCGCCCACCAGCGGATGGTAAAGCTGCGAAATCTGATAGCCCTGCGGCAAATCGGCGTAGAAATAATTCTTCCGGTCGAACCGCGACCAGGCGTTGATCTGGGCCCCGATCGCCATGCCCGTGCGGACCGCCTGGCGGATGCATTCGGCGTTGGGCACCGGCAGCATCCCCGGCATCGCCGCATCGACCAGGCTCACCTGCGTATTCGGTTCGGCCCCGAAGGTTGTCGAGGCGCCGGAGAAGAGCTTGGCGTTGGACGTAACCTGGGCATGAACCTCAAGGCCGATGACTACTTCCCAATCGCCCGTGGCGCCGGAGATGCGATAGTCGCTCACCACCATTTCTCCGCTCGCGCCGTGAAGCCGGCGCGTTCCTCAATGGCGAGGGCGGCATTCAGCACCCCCTGCTCGTCGAGCTCCCGGCCGATTAGGTGGAGGCCGAGGGGGAGGCCCTGACTGTCCAGCCCTCCCGGGACCGACATCGCCGGCAGCCCGGCGAGGCTCGCCGGAACCGCGAACACGTCGTTCAAATACATTGCCAGCGGGTCGCTCATCTTCTCGTTCAAGCCGAATGCCGCGGATGGCGCGGTCGGGGTGAGGATTATGTCGCACTGCTCGAACGCTAGGGCGAAATCGCGCTTGATCAGTGTGCGAACCTTCTGCGCCTTGGTGAAATAAGCGTCATAATAGCCCGCCGACAGCACATAGGTGCCGATCATGATGCGGCGCTTGACCTCTTCGCCAAAGCCGGCGGCGCGGGTCGCGGCGTACATGTCGTCGAGGCTCTTGGCGCCCATTTCGCGCAGCCCGTAGCGAACCCCGTCGTAGCGGGCGAGGTTGGACGAGGCTTCGGCCGGGGCGATGATGTAATAGGTCGGCAGCGCATATTTGGTGTGCGGCAGGCTGATCTTGACCGGCTCGGCGCCCGCGTCGCGCAACCACTCGACCCCCTGCTCCCACAAAGCGTCGATCTCGGCAGGAACCCCGTCGATGCGATATTCGGTCGGAATGCCGACGCGCTTGCCCTTGAGATTGCTTGATATTCCCGCTTCCCATTTCGGCACTGGCAGGTCGAGAGATGTCGAATCCTTGGGGTCGAATCCGCTCATCACTTCGAGCATGATGGCGCAATCACGCACATTGCGCGCCATCGGCCCGGCCTGGTCGAGCGAGCTTGCAAACGCCACGATCCCCCACCGCGAGCAGCGGCCGTAGGTCGGCTTGATCCCCGAAATGCCGACGAACGCCGCGGGCTGGCGGATCGAGCCGCCGGTGTCGGTCCCGGTAACGCCTGGTGCCATCCCCGCCGCGACCGCCGCCGCCGACCCGCCCGAGCTTCCGCCCGGGGTCAGCGCCGCATTACCACCGTCATTGCGCTGCCACGGGGAAATCACCGGGCCGTAGGCGCTGGTCTCGTTCGACGAGCCCATCGCGAACTCGTCCATGTTCAACTTGCCGAGCATCCCCGCGCCGGCATCCCGCAATTTGCCCGAGACGGTGCTCTCGTAGGGCGGCTTGAAGCCCTTGAGGATATTCGAGCCCGCGGTCGAATCGACGCCCTCGGTGGCGAACAGATCCTTGATTCCGAGCGGGATGCCCGACAGCGGCAGAATGGCATTCGCGGAGCGCGCCGCATCGGCGGCATCGGCTGCGGCCAGTGCCAGCTCGGGGGTCTCGACGGTCCAGGCGTTGAGAGCCCGGCCAGCGACGACCGCGGCATTAAACCCTTCGGCAATCTCGCGCGCGGTGAACTCGCCGTCACGGAATCCGTCGCGCAACTCGGCAATGGTCTTGGTGGTCAGGGTCACTATTCGATCACCTTGGGCACCGCGAAGAACCCATGCTGGGCGTCTGGCGCGTTCTTGAGGACCGCGTCGCGGCAATCGCCGTCGTTGACGACGTCATCGCGAAGCCGCAGCTTCAAATCGATCACCGCGGTCAACGGCTCGACGCCCTCGGTGTCGACTTCCGCCAGCTGTTCGACCCAGCCAAGTATATTGTTGAATTCGGGGACCAGCGCATCGACTTCGGCATCGCTCATGGCGATGCGGGCGAGCTTGGCGACGTGGCGAACCTGATCGGCATTCACAGACATGAGGGGCCGCTAGCAGGGGGCGCACAGGCCTTCAAGGCGCCTTACTCGAACGGCTCGCCGATGGGCTTGCCGTCGATGTATATCTGGCGACGCTTGACGGAGCGCAACTCGACCGGCGCAGTGCCCAGATCGGGGTGCGACACATCCTGCGGCGTCCCCGGCAGACGGTCGGCGAATGCCCAGCTGCCATTGCTGGCCCGCACCATGGCCTGGGTCACGATCTCATCGGCCTTGAATATCGGTCCGGTCACAAGCGCCTTGTCCGCCGCGACCACGATCACCACGCACCGGCCGATACGGCAATGCCGGGACTGGGCGATTGCCTGGCGCAACGCTTCCGGCACGACTGCGCCGTCCGGATAGACGCGCATCATGGTGCCAAGGTTGACCGCGCTCTGAGCCGCGGCGACTTCGGCTTCGACGCCATAGCGATTGTCGGCCGCAAGCGCGGTCGCGGCGAGCTTGCGCTGATCGGGCGGGCCGCTGCGGGCGATTTCGGCCAGCCGCTTGCGCCCGGCGGGTCCGAAGTCGAACGCCATCGCCTTCCAGTCGAAGTCCTTGGGTGGCGTCTTGCCGACATTGAAGCGCGTCATCTGGCTGGCGGCCGAAATCGCCCCGAAATCGAGGATTGGCAGCGCCAGGAAGAGCGCCAGCCCGCACAAGCCGAGCGCGAGTTTCGTCTGGATCGAGCGCAGCGGCTCGTCGAACCCATGCCGCTCCTTGGCCACCGCCCACCAGCCGGCGGCGCCATAGGCCAGCGCCACGAGCACCGCGACCACGCCCCACATCCGCTCGGGCGTCCAGCCGTACTGGCCGATGCGCTGTCCGATCGACAGTGCGGCGATGATCGCCAGTGGCAGCACCGCCAGCACCAGCGCCATCGCCGACAGGCGCAACACCCGGCTGGTCGCGCGATCGTCGGCGCCATTGCCGATGACCGCATTGGCGAGGAGTACCGCCCCGGCAGCGGCAAGCAGCATCAGCGGAGTCGCTGGAACGCGCGACTCCCATAGCCCCGACAGGCCGGTGAACGGCAGCGAGATGAGGAACAGGACGAGTGCCGCGGCGAGTACCGGGGCGAGCACGCCGAGCACGACCATCACCAGCCGCTGCAAAGTCGCGACCAGCGCGTCGCGCTCGCGCAGCAGCCCGACCGCCGCGCCGAACGCGAAACCGGCCAGCATCCAGCCGAACCAGCCCTTGTTGAGGAGATCCTTGACCAGCGAAATGCCGATCAGGTCGAACAGCCCGGCGATCAACCACGCGAGGAGGAAAGTAATACCGATGAACCCCAGCGCGGCCGCGCCGATCACCGCGTCGGTCCAGGCGTGGCCGTGGAGCCTGGCATAAGGGAAGCGCCACGCCCCTTCGTCACGCGCCGTCTGGAACAGCGGCGCCGCGAGCAGCACTGCGAACAGCCCCGACAGGAAGGGAAATTCGAAAATCGACGGGAAGTGATTATAGCTCGCGGTGAAATAGCCAACGAGCGCGATCACCACGCCCCAGGCGAGCGCGAACGCCAGTGACCACAACCACCGCCGCTGCTCGACCGTAAGCACGAAGGAAATGGCGGCGATGCCGACGAACGTTGCGCCGGATTGGCGCCACGCCGGCATCTGCCCGCTGGTGATCAACCCCGGGCGGTCCATCAGCGTGTGGAACAGCAGGCCGGCCGCCGCGCAGACCGCGGCCATGATCCATGGCCTCAGCGGCCAGTCACTGGTCCCGGCATCGTGACGCATGGCCATCGCAACGGCCCTCCCCGCGCAGAGCTTAGCGCCACCGAGGCCCGCCGGGCAAGCTTGCCGCCCGGCGTTCAAGCCCATAGAGGCGGCGGCCATGCTCGCCCGGCGCTTCCTTGGCTGTATTTTCTTCCTGACCCTGATCGCGGTCGCGCTCGGCTTCGCCATGTTCCAGTTCGGCGGCGACATCCTGACCCGGCAGATGACCCCGAAGGGCCACTATGTCGCGCCACCGGCCGCGACCGGCCCCGATTATGCGCGGGCTGACAGCTGGCTGGCCCGGCCGGACATGGCGAGCGACCCGTCGCGCTGGCTACCCGATGGTGCCGTCGCCGCCCCCACTGCAAGCCGCGCCGCCTTGTTCTACATCCACCCCACGACCTACCTCGAGCGCGATACCTGGAACGCGCCGCTCAATCCGGGCGGCGAGGCGGCCTCGCGCGCCGCGCTGTTCGTTCAGAGTCAGGCGAGCGCGTTCAATGCCGCCGCCGATGTGTGGGCGCCGCGCTACCGCCAGGCGGCGGTCGGCGCCTTCCTCTTGAAGAGCAAGGACGCGGACCAGGCGCTCAGCCTCGCCTACCGCGACGTGCTGGCCGCATTTGACGCCTTCCTCGCCGCGCAGCCTCCGGGCACGCCGCTGATCCTCGCCGGGCACAGCCAGGGCGCGCTGCATCTGTCGCAATTGCTGGTCGACCGCCGCGAAGCGCTCAAGGGGCGGCTGGTGGCGGCCTATGTCGTCGGCTGGCCGCTGTCGGCCACCGCCGACCTCCCCGCGATGGGCCTCTCCGCTTGCTCCACCAAAGACGAAACCGGCTGCGTCCTGTCGTGGCAAAGCTATAAGGATCCGGCCAATCCGGCGATGCTGATGGGCGCCTGGGTTGGCAGCAAGGGCTATGCGGGTGGCACGCGGCAGCGGCGCGACATGGTCTGCGTCAACCCGCTGACCGGCAGCGCGGGCGGGGCCGCGCCACCCAGCGCCAACCCGGGAACGCTCGTGCCCGATGTCAATTTCGCCAACGCGATCCTGACCGCGGGCCAGGTCGGCGCGCGCTGCAGCGACGGGCTGCTGCTGATCGACGGGGCGATCCCCGCGCTCGGCCCCTATGTGCTGCCTGGCAACAATTATCATGTCTACGACTACGCCTTGTTCTGGGGCGCAATCAGGGCCGACGCCGCGCGGCGGCTGACGGCTTATGAGGCGGCGCGGTGATCCACCACGAGGCCGCGCCCTTTGCCGCCGCGGTCGTCAGCGGGCGGCTCGGCGGGCTAGACGTCGGCACAAAGACGATCGGGCTGGCGACGTGCGACACTAGCTGGAGCTATGCCTCCCCCGCCGAAACCCTTCGCCGAAGCAAATTCTCCGCCGAGCTTGTATCGCTGCGCTCGTGGATCGCGCGCGAAAAGCTGACCGGACTGGTGATCGGCCTGCCGCTCAGCATGGACGGCAGCGATTCACCCCGCACCCAGTCGGTCCGCGCTTTCGCCCGCAACCTGTCGGCGCTCGATCTGCCGCTGCTGATGTGGGACGAACGCTGGTCGACGGTCGCCGTCGAGCGGGCGATGATCGAGGCCGACGTCAGCCGGGCCAAGCGGGCGGACGCAGTCGACAAGCTGGCGGCGGCCCATATCCTGCAGGGCGCGATCGACGCGCTGGCGAATCTTCCCCACGGCGGCTAGGCACTGGCGCCGATGGACCTGCTTTCGATCGACAGCCTCGACGACGCCACGGTGGCGCGCCTCCTCGACGAGGCCGAGCGGTGGTTCACCTATAATCGCCAGCCGCGCCGCAACGACCATCGGCTCGACGGGCTGACGGTGATCAACGCCTTCTTCGAAAATTCGACGCGCACGCTGTTAAGCTTCGAGATCGCCGCCAACCGCTTGGGTGCTCAGGTCGTGACGATGCAGGTCGAGCAATCGAGCATCAAGAAAGGCGAGACGCTGGCGGACACCGCGCGGACGCTGAACGCGATGCGCCCCGACGCAATCGTCATCCGCCATGCCGAAACCGGCGCGCCGCACGGCATTGCCAAGATCATGGACTGCCCGGTGATCAATGGTGGTGACGGCACCGGCGAACACCCCACCCAGGCGCTGCTCGACGCGGCGACGCTTCGCCAGCATTTCGGGCGGATCGAGGGGCTGAAGGTAGCGATCTGCGGTGACATTCGCCACAGCCGGGTGGCGCGGTCCAACGCCAAGCTGCTTCGGCGATTGGGCGCAAGCCTGCGCTTCGCGGCGCCGCCGATGCTGGCCCATGCCGAGGCCGAGACGGTGAGCATCGACGAGGCGGTCAAGGACGCCGACGTGGTGATGATGCTGCGGATCCAGCGCGAGCGGCTGAACGAGGAGCTGGGCGATGCGCCGGGCGAATTTCTGGCGCGCCACGGGCTGACCGCCAAGCGCTTCGCCACCGCCGCGCCCGATGCGGTGATCCTGCACCCGGGGCCGATCAACCGGGGCGTCGAAATCGACGGCGCGCTGGCCGACGATCAGGCGCGTTCGCTGATCGTCCGCCAGGTTGAAATGGGCGTGGCGATGCGGATGGCTTGTCTCGACCTGCTGACCGCCGGCCGCGCCGGCTAACCCCTAATTGGAGGCGAACTGCACGGGCGCGTCATTGAACGCAGCGCGGACGAAACAATTGCGCCCGGCGCGTTTCAGCGACTGGCACAGAGTGATCGCCTCGCGGTCGCTGCCGAAGCCCTTAACCGACAGGCGATAGAAAGTGCCCCTGGCGCCGTCGAAGCGGGCAGTCATCGGCTGATAACGGCGCAGCGCCGCATATTGCCCGGTGGCATGGCTCCAGGCGACGGCGATCCGGCCGCGCGACGAATAAGCGCCGAGCTGAACGACCGCCCTGCTGCGCGAACCCGTCACGGCGAGCGCCGCGTGGCGGAGTTGCGGAAGTGTATCGGTCAGGCGCGTGGCGGCCGGGGAAAGCGCCGGGCGCGGCGCCCGGATGGAGGCGTGCCGGACCGGCGCGGCGACTTTGACCGGAGCAGTCTCGGCCAGCTGAACCGGCAGCGGCGGCGCAACCGCCTCCTCGACTGGCTCGGTAACCGCAAGCGGCTCCACGGCCGGGGCCGAAGCCGGCACAAAAGCGACGGGCGCCGGTGCCGGTGCGGCAACGGACACTTCGGCCGGAGCCGCGACAGGTTGAGCTACGGCGACTGGCGCCATCGGCATGGTCGCCTCCGCCAGACGCTGCTTGGCCTGCTCCTTGTTGAGTGCGAGGCGGATCGGCTGACCTGGGTCGGTCGCGGCCGGGGTAACGCCGATAAAGCTAGCCACCGCGGCGCCATTCTGGCCGGGTTTGGCAAGTGTCATCCACTGTTGGATGCGGCCATCTAGCTGATCGGCGGGCACATCCTGCGCGGCAATCGTGCGGGCGGCCTGCCAGTCACCCGACAAGGCATGGGCCAAAGCGAGATTCTGACGGACGCGGGCGTCGGCGCCAATGGCGCGTGCGGCCGGGTCGAGTATCTGGATGGCCTGGTCGGGCCGGCCAGCCAGTGCGAGCGCCAGCCCGAGGTCCGACGGGTCCAGGATGGTTTGTGCCTCGGCGAGCAGACTTGCCGCTTGCCCCCGCTTGCCGAGCGCGATTTGGACCAGAGCCAGCTTGAGGGCGACCTGCGGCTGGTTGCCGATGAGGGTCAGCGAATCGGTATAGGCCGCTTCGGCCGATGCAAACCGTCCCGCGGCGAGATAGCAATTGCCGAGCAAAGCGCGAAAACCGGCGTCGTCGGCGCGGTTGGCGACCGCGCGCTCGGCGAGGTTGATGGCGGTTGGAATGTCGTTGGCGGCGAGCGCCAGCTGCGCCCGGGTGGCGAGGCCGATGTTGGCGGTATCGACCTTTTCGCCGAACAGCGTCGTGCCGGTCATCGCGGTCTTGCTGCCGGTGGTCGAGCAGGCGGCGAGTGCCCCCACCAGGCCGATCGCGGTCAGCGTTGCGCCCAGACGGTAGCGTTTTACCATGTCCCCACTCCCCATGTTCAGCTCGCCGCGCGCTTCTTCGGCGCGCGTTCGGCCATTTGTTCGAGCTCCGGCATCGCGCCGAGCAAATTGTCGAGCGCTTCGGTCACCAATAGCTGGGCGGACCGCCCGCTGATGGCGCAGGCGAGGCGCAACTTCAGGTGACGCTGCCCGTCGAGGCGCAGGGTGAACGCCGCCTTGTGCTTGCTGCCCGGCGCAACGCGCGGCCGAGGCGGACGGACCGAGCGAACCTCGGCGACCTGCACCGCGGCCGATGGCGTGACCGAAACCGTAACCGCCGGAGCGATCATCGGGGTGCGGACCATCAGCGGGGAAACGGGCGCGGCTTGCACCGCTTCCTCTTCGGGTTCGTAAAGCTCGGCTGTTTCGTCGACATAGTCTTCGTCGACGGTGTCGACGTCGGACTCCGCGGCCGGTTCGTCGCCCTGCTCTTCCTCGTCGTCTCCATCGAGGCCGAGGCGGTCGGCGATTTCGGCCTGCTGGTTATGGACCGGTGACGCGACCGGGGTCAGCGCGGCGAGCGGGTTGCGCAGCGCGGGGACCGAAATCTCCTCGCCAAACGCGTCATGATCCTCATCGCGCACCGGCACTGCGGCCGGCTTGGGCGCTTCAAAGCCCATATCGTTCCAGCCGAGGTCTTCGAGGCCAGCGCCGCCTTGGCCGAAGCCCTGCGGACGCATGGCGGGACGGGCCGCGCCCTTGCGCGCCAAAAGTCCCGAGGAGAGGGAAGCAAAAACCTTGGGTTCGCTGTTCATGGTGGGGCGCCCTCCGACTTAACCGACGACCCGGCGGCCGAAGCCACCGACCGGACGTGGAGCAGTCGCGCTAATACCTGGCGCGGCGTTGGGGGCGGCGAACACGGTGCGGCGGAAATTCTTTTCCAGCCGGTCGGAAATATAATCCCACAGTTCGACGATTTCGCGCGCCGAGCGGCCGTTGGGGTCGATTTCCATCACCGTCCGCCCGTCGATCATCGACGCCGCGAAATCGGTGCGGTGGTGGCAGGTGACGGGGGCGACCGTGCCGTGCTGCGACAGCGCGACCGCGGCTTCATAAGTAATTTTCGCCTTGGGCGTCGCGCCGTTGACGACGAACAGCAAGGGCTTCCCGGCGCGGTCGCAGAGGTCGACGGTGGCGCCGACGGCGCGAAGATCGTGCGGGCTGGGGCGGGTCGGGATGACGATGAGTTCGGCTACCGCGATGACCGACTGAATGGCCATGGTGATCGCCGGCGGGGTGTCGATCACCGCCAGGCGGAAGCCCTGTTGGCGAAGCACCTCAAGGTCGGAAGCGAGCCGCGCGACCGTAGTCTGCGCGAAGGCGGGCATGTCGGCTTCGCGTTCGTTCCACCAATCGGCCAGCGATCCCTGGGGATCGATGTCGATCAGGCAGACCGGGCCGGCCCCCGCAAGCTGCGCCTGTACCGCGAGATGGCCGGAAAGGGTCGTCTTGCCCGAGCCGCCCTTCTGCGATGCCATAGCCAGAACGCGCA
>JBDSMA010000248.1:0-13006 GCA_039916085.1 Sphingomicrobium sp. | reverse complement strand
GCCATAGCAGGGCAGGCCGTCCTCGCGGATGCGCTGGGCGAGGGGGAGGAAATCGCTGTCGCTCGACATGATGCCGAACCCATCGACATGGCCGCGGTAAAGCAAATCCATGGCGTCGATGGTCATCCGCATGTCGGTCGCGCTCTTGCCCTTGACCACGTCGAACTGCTGCATCGGTACAATCGAGTGAAGGCCGGTCAAATTGCCCCACCCCTTGAGGCTGGTCTTGGCCCAGTTCCCGTAAGCGCGACGGATGTTGATGTTGCCAAGCTCGCCGAGCACCAGCAGCACTTCGTCGAGGTGGTCGGGCGAGGCGTTGTCGGCGTCGATCAGCAGCGCGATATTGAGCTCGGGCTCGCGCCGCTCATCATGGTTGGTCATCGGACAAAACCTCCGTTTCGTGCCTTCTATCGCATCGGGAGCGGAACGAAACCGCCTTTCACTCGCTTTGGGTGTGGCAGGGGCGGGACCGCGTATCTGAAGGAATGGACATGAATAAACTTGCATTGACTGCCGCACTGGCGACCGGGCTCAGCCTGTCGGCCTGCGCCACCAATCCTTATGGCTATAATGATCCGTATAACCAAGGTTACAACAATGGCGGGTACACGACCGATTCGCAGGGTCGCCGTATTGCCACCGGCGCAGCCGTCGGCGGAGTGGCCGGTGCTGTTGCCGGCGCGATCATCCCCGGCGTGTCGCCGGTCCAGGGTGCCATTGCCGGCGCCATCCTCGGCGGCGTGGCCGGCGCGGTGATCAAGGGCCGCCAATATTATCGCGATACCCGCGGCTATTGCTATTACGTGGATAGCAACGGCAATGCGATTTATGACTACAACACCCGCTGCTAGTTAAATGATCGCAGTGCTTTAGCTGTGAATGTTCAGACGGGGCGGAAGCAGTTTTCCGCCTCGTCAAGCATGTACAACTGCCCTTCGCTGATCGAGAAATGGCAGCCGACGAGCTTCAGTTTCCCTGCTTTCTCACGCTGGGCAACGAACGGGAAGCTCCGCAAATTGTCGAGGCTGCGGCGAATGCCGACTTCCTCGAGGATTCGCGCTGCCGTCTCGCCGGTTCCGTGCTCACGGGCGATCTCGGCCGCGGGACCGTCGATCTGCTCCATCCACCGCGCCACGAACCCGCCTTCGCCGGCCGGCGCGTTGGCGAATTGTCCGGTCAGCGCCGCCTCGATTCCACCGCACCGTTCATGACCCATCACCACCGCGCTTTCGACTCCGAGTTGGGTGATCGCGAATTCGAGCGCCGCCGAGACGCCGTGTCGCCCGCTGTCAGCCTCGAATGGCGGCACGAGGTTGGCGACATTGCGGACGACGAAAATTTCGCCGGGATCGCTGTCGAAAATCGTCGCTGGATCGGCGCGACTGTCGCAGCAAGCGATGATGATCGCCTTGGGCGACTGACCCTCCGCGAGGCGGCGCCAGCGGGTGCGTTCGGCTTCGTAGCGGTTGTCGCGGAAACGCCGATAGCCCGCCAATAACCCGCCGAACGCATCCATTGCTTACTCCCTGGCCGTCGCTGGGCCGCTATATCGCCTCCCCCGGGGGTGGCAAGGCCGCGGCCAAGTCGCTATCTGGCCGTCATGAACGCACCGCTCGTCCCATCGCCTTCGGACCACCCCCGCCAGCGCAAACCCGACTGGATCCGGGTCAAAGCTCCCGTCAGCGAAGGCTATAACGAGACCCGCCGGCTGATGCGCAGCCTCAACCTCGCCACGGTGTGTGAAGAAGCGGCCTGTCCGAACATCGGCGAATGCTGGACCAAGAAGCACGCCACGGTGATGATCCTAGGCGATACCTGTACGCGGGCATGCGCTTTCTGCAACGTCAAGACGGGGATGCCGCGCAGCGTCGATGCGCTGGAGCCGCAGCACACCGCCGACGCCGCCGCGGCGCTAGGGCTTAGCCACATCGTTATCACTTCGGTCGATCGCGACGATTTGCCCGACGGCGGGGCGAGTCAGTTTGTCAAGGTGATCGAAGCGCTACGCCGGACGACTCCCGAGACGACGATCGAGATTTTGACCCCGGATTTCCGCAACAAGCATGAGCGCGCGGTCGAGGCGATCGTCGCGGCCCGGCCCGACGTCTACAATCATAACCTCGAGACCGTGCCGCGGCTCTATCCGACGATTCGGCCGGGCGCGCGCTATTATGCTTCGCTGCGGCTGCTGGAGACGGTCAAGAAGCTCGACCCGTCGATTTTCACCAAATCGGGTGTGATGGTCGGGCTCGGCGAGGAGCGGCTCGAGATTCACCAGGTGATGGACGACATGCGCTGCGCCGGGATCGATTTCCTGACCATGGGGCAATATCTCCAGCCGACCCCACGCCATGCCAGGGTCGCCGAGTTCGTCACTCCCGATGCGTTCAACGCTTATGCGTCGATTGCGCGCGCCAAGGGTTTCCTGCTTGTCGCGGCCAGCCCGCTGACACGCTCAAGCTATCACGCCGGCGACGATTTCGCGAAGATGAAAGCGGCGCGGGACGCGCAACTGGCGCGGGCAGGGGCCTGATGCCGCGTCATTCCGAGACAAAGCACCTTCCCTATTCGCCCGAACAGATGTTCGACCTTGTCGCCGATGTCGCCCGCTACGACGAGTTTTTGCCATGGGTGGTCGCGGTGCGGGTTCGCGCGTCGAGCGATACGGAAACAGTGGCCGACCTGGTCGTCGGGTTCAACGCCTTCAAGGAGCGGTTCACTAGCCGGGTGACCAAGCAGCGGCCAGCGAGCATCGTCGTCGAATATATCGAAGGTCCGCTCAAATATCTCAAGAACGAGTGGCGCTTCGAGCCTGGGACCGACGGCGGGACGGAAGTCTATTTCTCAGTCGACTTCGCGTTCAAATCGCGATTGTTCGAAAGTCTGGCTGGGGCGATGTTCGACCGTGCGCTGCGACGAATGACGGGCGCCTTTGAACAGCGCGCCGCGGCGCTTTACGGCATCAATAGCTCGAGCGCGCACAGCGTCGCCTGAAGCCGCACCCCAGAGCGGCCTTCGCTGGCGTCGAACAATTTTTGGTCGGCAACCACTTCGTCGGGGCCGGGCATCCGCTCGGCGCGGGCAAAAACGACTGTCCCGACCGGCTTATTTTCGGTGCCGCCGTCGGGCCCGGCGATTCCGGTGATGGCCACCGCGACGTCTGCGCCGGACGCGTCGAGCGCGCCCTGGGCCATCGCCCAAGCGGTGGCGATGCTAACCGCGCCGAACGTTTCGACAACTTCGCTGCCGACGCGGAGCAGGCAGTGCTTGGCCTCGTTCGAGTAAGTGACATAGCCGGCCTCGAACACGTCGGAGCAGCCCGCGATCTCGGTCAGCGCGGCGCTGACCAGCCCGCCGGTGCAACTTTCGGCGACGGCGATGCGGCGGCCGGCGGCGCGATTGGCCTCAATCACGTGCCGCGCCTTGGCGACCAGTTCGTCGGGCAGCAAATGAGTCATGTCGTCTCCATTCGCACCGTCGCTACGGCCATAGCGGCAATGCCTTCGCCGCGTCCGGCAAAGCCGAGCCGCTCGGTTGTCGTCGCCTTGACGCTCACCGCGCCTTCGCCAATCCCGAGGATCGCCGCGATTGAAGAACGCATTGCGGCGCGGTGCGGACCCACCTTTGGGGCTTCGCAGATGATCGTGCAATCGACATGGTCGATGATGCCGCCGGCCTGCCGCACCAGTGTCGCGGCGTGGGCCAGGAACCGATCGCTGCTGACTCCTGTCCACTGCGGATCGCTCGGCGGGAAATGCTCGCCGATGTCGCCAAGACCCGCGGCACCGAGGATGGCGTCGGTGAGGGCATGAAGCGCGACGTCGGCGTCGCTGTGCCCGGCAAGGCCGCGGTCGTGGGGGACCATGACTCCGCCGAGCATGAGCGGACCCTCACCGGCGAAGGCGTGGACGTCAAAGCCGAAGCCGGTTCGGCTGATGAGACGGGCGGCTATCATCGCTTCGGCACGGTTCCAGTCGCTTTGGCTGGTCAGCTTGTCGAGCATTGCATCCCCTTCGACGGTGGCGATCTTCAATCCCGCCGCAACCATCACGCTCGATTCGTCTGTCGGGGATTTGGAGGCAGCCTCGTCGTAGGCATACAGCAAGTCCTCGACATGAAACGCCTGCGGGGTCTGAAGACGCAGCAGCTGCCGTCGGTCGACCATCGCGTCGATTGTCCGGTCGCCTCTTGCCAGCGTGTCCGCGACGGGCATGGCGGGGACGGCGCCGTCGTGGTTTTCGAGCGCGTGGAGCAGCCGGTCGATGACGCCGTGAGGGCAGAACGGGCGCGCGGCGTCGTGCACCAGGACGATGCCGTCGCCGACCGCCGCAAGCCCGGCGCGGACACTGGCCGCGCGATCGGCGCCGCCGATGATGGCGTCGCCGACGTCACGCTCGCCGAGCGCGACGCGGGCCAGCTTTTGATGTCCGTCGCCGAGTACCACCCGCACCGCGTCGACCCGAGGATGTGACGCCAGTGCATCGACCGCATGGGCCAACACCGCCTTTCCGCCGAGCAAGCGAAACTGCTTGGGCAGGTCGCCGGCCATCCGGCTTCCCGATCCGGCGGCGACGATGAGGGCGGTAACCTTGGGAGGGGCGGTTGGCATTGCCGGCGCCTTGCCCCCATCAAGCGCCTCCTGTAAAGGCGCGCCTTCCCATGAGCCTGTTCAAACCCATCTCGGTCGGACCCGTGACCATCGCCGCGCCGGTCATCCTGGCGCCGATGACGGGCGTCACCGATTTGCCGTTCCGCAAGATGGTCAAACGCTTTGGCGCCGGACTGACGGTGAGCGAGATGATTGCCAGCCAGGCGATGATTCGCGAGACCCGCCAGAGCCTGCAGAAGGCCGCGTGGGATCCGAGCGAGGAGCCGGTGTCGCTGCAGCTGGCCGGCTGCGGTCCGCTTGAAATGGCCGAGGCAGCCAAGCTCAACGAGCAGCGCGGCGCGGCGATCATCGACATCAACATGGGCTGCCCGGTGAAGAAGGTCGTCAACGGCGACGCCGGATCGGCGCTGATGCGCGACCTGCCACTGGCCGCTTCGATAATTGCCGCGACGGTCAAGGCGGTTTCCTTGCCGGTGACGCTCAAGATGCGCATGGGCTGGGACCATCACAGCCTCAATGCGCCCGAGCTGGCGCGAATCGCCGAAGACCTTGGCATCCGCATGATCACTGTCCACGGCCGCACGCGCTGCCAGATGTACAAGGGCTCGGCCGACTGGACTTTCGTGCGCCGGGTCAAGCAGGCGACCGGCCTGCCGGTGATCGTCAACGGCGACATCAATAGCCGGGAAGATGCCCGTGAAGCGCTTGTTCAATCGGGTGCGGACGGAGTCATGATCGGGCGCGGCGCCTACGGCCGCCCGTGGCTGCTCGGCCAGGTAATGAGCGACCTTGCCGGCGGCGGCGACAAGCCCGAACCGGGAATTGACGAGCAGCTCGATGTCATCGTCGAGCAATATGACGCCATGCAATCGCTTTATGGCACAGTCACGGGCGTCAATCTCGCGCGCAAGCATATCGGCTGGTACACCAAGGGGCTGCCCGGATCGGCCGAGTTCCGCAACCGGGTCAATACGCTCGATGATCCGGCCGCGGTGATCGCCGCCGTGCGCGAATTCTATGCACCGTGGCTGGCCCGGAGCGCCGCCTGACGATTCGCTGCACACACTGTGTTTTTTATGCAACGCGTCCGTGCTAGGCGAAATCCCGATGCACGCCCCGCGTTCCGAATCCGAACCGACTGACCGGGTCGACCCGCGCTGGCAGGGCTGGGTCGAGCGGTTCCGATCGAACGAGCGATTGCTCACCTATGCAACCTGGGTCTGCGCCGCGCTGGTTATTGCCATGCTGGCGTTTTCCGTAACGGTCCTGCGCCGCGATTCAGCGCCCGGGACCTTGCTGTCTTCGCCGCTGATTGCACTGCTGCTGATCGCCAATCTTTTGCCGGCGATTGCGCTGATGGTGCTACTGTCGCGACGACTGGCCAAGGCCCGTGCCGAACGCGAAGGGATGGGCACCGGGCGGCTTCACACCCGTCTGGTCGCACTGTTTTCCGTCATTGCCGCCGTCCCGACCGTGCTGGTCGCTATCTTCGCGTCGCTGCTGTTTCAGTCGGGACTGGAATTCTGGTTCTCCGACCGGTCGCGCAACATGATTGAGAACACGGTCGCGCTTGCTCGCAGCAGCTATGACAATGAAGTCGTCCGGGTTCAGAACGAAACGCGGACGATGAGCCAGGATCTGGCGAGCTATCTGCGGACCGTAGCAATTGACGATCCGCGCTTCATCGACGCCTTCGGGCGAATCCAAGTCTATCAGCGCAACCTGTCCGAAGCGATCATATTCACAGTTGGAAACGACGGGCAGATTCGCACGCTGGCGCTCGTCAATCCCTACGATCGCCAGCTCAACCAGGTAATTACCGGGCAGCGTTTGAGCGAGCTCAAAGGGAAGGGGACGATCGCGGTCATTTCGTCCGATCGGATCGGCGCGCTGACCCATCTCGATTACGGCCAGTCGACATTCCTTTACGCGTCGAGGGTGTTCAATCCCAAGTTCAACGATCCGGTCATACGTGGCCAGCAGATCCTGCGCGATTACCGCGACCTATTGGCGCGCAGCCGCGACAAGCAGCTCCGGTTCAACTTCGCGCTGCTGCTTGGCTCGCTGGTAATCGTCGCACTGGCGATTTTTGCCGCGCTTCGCCTTGCCGACCGGCTTTTGCGCCCGGTTGGGGAACTGGTCGATGCCGCCGGGCGGATCGAGGAAGGCGACCTCACCACGCGCGTGCCGGTCGCTCCTCCGGCGGACGAGATCGCGATGCTCGCCACCGCCTTCAACCGAATGACGGGCCGCCTGCAACAGCAGACCAGCGCGCTGATGGCCGCCAATGCGCAACTCGACACGCGCCGCGCGTTCATCGAGGCGGTGCTGTCGTCGGTCACGGCAGGCGTCATTGCGGTCGACAATGACAAGCGCATCCTGTTGATCAACCGCTCCGCCGAAGCTCTGCTCCATCAGGACAGTCAGACGCTCGAAGGACGGACGATCGAAAGCGTCTCACCGGAGCTCGAAGAGTTCATGGCCGGCGAGACGCGCGATGCCACGGTCACGATCCGCGCAGAAAGCGGCCAGCGGACGCTGGCAGTCAAGCGCATGCGCTATGCCGACGGCGGCGTGCTGACGTTCGACGACATTACCGAACAATTGAGCGACCAGCGACGCGCTGCCTGGTCGGACATCGCGCGGCGCATCGCGCACGAGATCAAGAACCCGCTGACCCCGATCCAGCTCGCTGCAGAGCGGCTTCAGCGCCGCTACGGCGCGGAGGTGGAATCCGACCCCGAAACCTTCGCCCGCCTGACCGAGACGATCATCCGCCAAGTCGGCGACCTCAGGCGCATGGTCGACGAATTCTCCAACTTCGCGCGGATGCCGAAACCGGTGTTCCGCGAGGAGAATATCCACGACATCGCCCGCGCCGCGCTGTTTCTCCACGAGGTCGCGCATCCGGGCATCAGCTTCACGCTCGACCCGTCGGCTGGGCCGATCCTCATGGTCTGCGACCGGCGTCAGCTGAGTCAGGCACTGACCAACATCGTCAAGAATGCGGTCGAAGCAATCGAAGTCCGGCGCAACCGCGGCGAGCAATCGCCGCAGGGCGACCAAATCGACCTCCATTTGCGGCGCGAGGGGGATCAACTGGTAATCGACCTGCTCGATACCGGAATCGGCTTGCCCGAGGATCGCGAGCGGCTGACCGAGCCCTATATGACCACTCGCGTTCGCGGGACCGGGCTCGGCCTGGCGATCGTCAAGAAGATTGTCGAGGAGCATCTCGGCGAGATCGCCTTCCTCGATCGCAAGGCCGGCGGTACCCATGTCCGGATTGCGTTTGACGCGGACCGGCTCGCGGCGCTCGAGGGAACGAGCCCGACGAGCACCGGGGAAGAAGAACCCGGAGACGATTTCGATGGAGATGACATGAACGATGTGGAGCCCAGCTGATGGCGCTTGAAATCCTGGTCGTCGACGATGAGGCCGACATTCGAGAGTTGGTCTCGGGTGTGCTTGAGGATGAAGGTTATGCGGTGCGCACCGCGGCCGACAGCACGACCGCGCTGGACGCGATCGAGGAGCGCCGCCCCAGTTTGGTCCTGCTCGACGTATGGTTGCAGGGATCGCGGCTCGACGGATTGCAACTGCTCGAACAGGTCAAGCGCCGCGACCCGACGCTGCCCGTGATCATGATTTCCGGTCACGGCAATCTCGACACCGCGGTTGCCGCGATCCGCGAAGGTGCGGTCGACTTCATCGAAAAACCGTTCAAGGCCGACAAATTGCTCCACCTTGTGGCTCGCGCCACCGAGACCGACCGGCTGCGGCGCGAAAACGCCGAATTGAAAGCGGTGTTCGGCAGCGATGAGACGTTGTCGGGCAATTCAGTGGCGATCAATACGGTTCGCGCGACTCTGAAACGGGTCTCGCCAACCGGCAGCCGGGTGATGATCACCGGGCCGGCCGGAGTCGGCAAGGAGATTGCCGCCCGCATGATTCACCAGTGGAGCCCGCGCGCCAACGCGCCGTTCATCGTCGTCTCGGCGGCGATGATGAGCCCTGAGCGGGTCGAGGAAGAATTGTTCGGCTCGGAACACGACGGAATCGCTCGCCCGGGCCTGCTTGAGCAGGCGCATGGCGGAACGCTGTTCCTCGACGAAATCGCCGACATGCCGATTACGACCCAAGGCAAGATTCTGCGCGTGCTGACCGACCAGAGCTACACCAGGGTCGGCGGACAGCGGCCGGTCAAGGTCGACGTGCGGGTTCTTTCCGCGACCTCGCGCAACCTCGCCGACGAGATTGTCGCGGGCCGCTTCCGCGAGGATCTCTATTACCGGCTGAACGTCGTGCCGGTGCGCATCCCGTCGCTGCGCGAGCGACGCGAGGACATCCCCGAACTGGTCAACCATTTCCTCGCCCGTTACGCCGCAGAACGGCGAGTCCCCTCGCCGGACATGTCGCCCGACGCGATGGCCGCTCTGCAGGCACATGACTGGCCGGGCAATGTCCGCCAGCTGCGGAACATCATCGAGCGGACGATGATCATGACACCGGGTGACCGGGTCGACCGGATTGAGATCGACCTGCTGCCATCCGAGGTGGTCGATACGCAGGGCACGATCAGCGTGTCGAGCACGTCGATGGCGATCATGGGCTCGCCGCTGCGCGAGGCACGCGAAAGCTTCGAACGCGAATATCTCAAGATCCAAATTCGCCGATTTTCCGGCAATATCTCGCGCACCGCGTCGTTCATCGGGATGGAGCGCTCGGCGCTTCATCGAAAACTCAAGGCGCTTGGCCTTGGCGACAAGCGCGAAGGCGAGGAATAGTCACGGATATGGCTGACAAGCCCCCGACCTTGCAGGATAACTTCCTCAACGAGTGCCGTCGGTCGAAGACCCCGGTGACGATTTTTCTGATCAAAGGGGTCAAGCTTATCGGGATCATCACCTGGTTCGATGCTTTTTCTGTTTTGTTGCGCCGCGACGGCATTGCCCAGCTGATTTATAAGCACGCCATCTCGACCATCATGCCGGCCACGCCACCGGCGCTTGGCGCGGCTGGTGAAGGTCAGGCCAAGGGCAAACCGGCCCTGCAGGACCTGTTCCTGGAGGCGGCCGAGCGGGGAAGGGAGCCGCTTACCCTGTATCTCGTCAATGGAGTCATGCTCGAGGGAAGCGTCGCCGGGCACGACCAATTCTCGCTGCTCCTGGCGCGGGCCGGGCAGGTCCAGCTGATCTACAAACATGCGGTGTCGACTATCCAGCCACCCAACCCACTTGATCTGGGCGGTCGTGAAGACCCAGACGATTTGGGAGAAGGGCGCTGAGCCTGTTCGAGCGCGGCGACGCGGACGGCATCGCCCGCGGCGAGCGCGCGCTGGTCGTGTTGCCCGACCGCGGCGGCGCGCGCGAAATGCGTTCGGTTGAGGCGCGGCTCGACGAAGCCGCGGGGTTGGCCGAAGCGATTGGCATCGACGTCGTTGCCCGGCGAGCGGTGCGTATCCGCCTGGTTCGCCCGGCAAGCCTGTTCGGCAAAGGCCAGGCCGAGGACATAGCGGCGCTCGCAGAGACCAATGACGTCAGGCTGCTGATCGTCGACACGGCGCTGACTCCGGTCCAGCAAAAGACGTTGGAAGAGCTGACCAAGTGCAAGGTGATCGATCGTACCGGGCTAATACTCGAAATCTTCGGCGAGCGCGCCGCCACCGCCGAGGGACGGATGCAGGTCGAGCTGGCTCATCTCGATTACCAGGCGGGGCGGCTGGTTAGGAGCTGGACCCACCTTGAGCGGCAGCGCGGCGGATTTGGCTTCCTCGGCGGCCCCGGCGAAACCCAGATCGAGGCCGATCGTCGCCTGATCCGCGACCGGATGGCGCGCATCAAGAAGGAACTAGAGCAGGTTAAGCGCACGCGCGGGCTCCATCGCGACCGCCGCAGGCGCGCGCCGTGGCCGGTGATCGCGCTGGTCGGCTACACCAATGCCGGTAAATCGACATTGTTCAACCGCCTTACCCAGGCCAATGTAATGGCCGAGGACCTGCTATTCGCGACGCTTGACCCGACCATGCGCGACGTTCGCCTGCCAGGGTTCGACAAAGCGATCTTGTCGGACACGGTCGGTTTTGTCTCCGACCTGCCGACGCAGCTTATCGCGGCCTTTCGGGCGACACTGGAGGAGGTGGCATCGGCGGATTTGATCCTGCACGTCCGCGATCTCGCGCATCCCGACAGCGACGCTCAGGCGGCGGATGTCGCCGCCGTGTTGGCCAGCCTTGGCCTCGACGAGCCGGACAGTCCGCCCCGCATGGAAGTATGGAACAAGCTCGACCTAATGGATGCCGACCGCCGCGCGGCGGTGCTCGGCGAGGCGGCACGGCGCGACAATGTCGCTTGCGTATCGGCGTTGACCGGCTGGGGAACCGAGGAATTGCGCGAGGCGGTGGCGTCAAGGCTTCACGTCGGCGATGAGCAGCGCCGGCTTAAGGTCGACGCCGCCGACGGAACGCGGCTCGCCTGGCTCCACGCGCGCGGCACCGTGCTCGACCAGCGAATGGAGGGCGCGACGGTGCACCTGGCGGTTCGGCTGACCCCCGCCAACTGGGCGCGTTACGACGCGCTTTGAGCCTTGTGGGCAACCCATAAAGCCTCCTGCTGATCGAGTGCCATGGACGAAAATCCGGGGGCCCGCTCGATCGCTCTGAAGCGGGCTTCGAATTTGCGGTTGGCTTTACGCAGCGCCTCTTCGGGATTGACCTTGAGATGGCGTGCGAAGTTTGCCAGTGCGAAAAACAGATCGCCGACTTCTTCCTCCAGCTCGTGCGCGGGCGCGGCCGCGATTTCGTCGAGTTCCTCGATGATCTTCGCCTTGGGGCCTGAAATATCGGGCCAGTCGAAGCCGGTGCGCGCGGCGCGTTTCTGTAGTTTCACCGCGCGTTCGAGGGCGGGCAGGGCGACGGCGACTCCGGCGAGCGCGCTCTGGTCCTCCCGACCCGCGCGCTCTTGTTCCTTGAGTGCTTCCCAGCCGGGACTGGCAACGGCGTCGCCGAAAATATGCGGATGGCGGCGTTCGAGCTTCTCGGTGATGCCGGTCAAGACCTCCGTCAGTGCGAAGGCGCCGATTTCCTCGGCCATGCGGGCGTGGAACACGACCTGGAGCAGCAAATCGCCCAGCTCATCGGCCAGCGCGGCCATATCGCCGTGGGCAATCGCCTCGGCCACTTCATAGGCTTCCTCTATGGTGAAAGGGGCGATCGTCGCGAAACTCTGAACCCGGTCCCATTCGCAGCCGTGCTCGGGATCGCGTAAGCGCGCCATAATCGCGACCAGGCGCGCCAAAGCGGCACCTTGGGCTTCATCAACGGTCGGTAGAGACCGGGGGGCCTCGATTTCAGCATCATTCATCGGCAAATCCAAGTATGATAATATGTATTATGTAAAATAAAGGTTATGAGCTAGGGCGCCATCACCAGCCAACGTCCCTCGACCCCCCAGCGTTTGAGCGACGAAAGATAGTTCATCCCGAGCACATTCATGTCGTCTGTCTCGACGATGTGCAGGCCGACGTTGTGTCGCTCGATCGAGGCGATGTTGAGGGTGTCCGCCCGCCCGGTTGCGACCTGGACGATGCCATTGCCGGTGCGGACCAATGGGCCGGGCCCCGTGCTAACCGCTACTCCCGCGGCCCGGGCGGCGGCGCGGTTGATGGTCGTCATGGTCGCGCCGCTATCGACCAGGAAGCGCGTCGGTACGCCGTTGAGCTCGCCCTTGACCCAGAAATGCCCGTCGATTGCCATCGGTACCCGCACCGCGACGCCGCCGGATTCGACCAGCGGCGCGCCGGTCGCTTCGGCTTTCAGGCGCTGGCCGACGTAACCCAGATCGTCGCGAAAACTGAACAAGATGAAGCCTGCGCCGAAGATCGCCATCCAGGCCAGAAACATCGTCAGCATCTTGGCCAACGGCTCGCGGCGGTTGATCAGCGCGCCCAGTACCAGCATCATCGCCATCAATATGTAGAGGCTGCCGAGCATCACGTCGTTGGTCATCGAGTGCGCTCCCTCATCGCTTAGTCTGCTGCTTTTCCGAATAATCGGAAGAAGTTGGCAGTCGTTGTTTCGGCCAGTTCCTCGACCGGCACGCCGCGCAACCTGGCGACGAAGGCGGCGGTGTCGGCGACAAAGGCCGGCTCGCACACCTTGCCGCGGTTGGGCACCGGGGCAAGGAACGGCGCGTCCGTCTCAACCAGCAGCCGGTCGGCCGGAATAGTCTTGGCGGTCGCCTGAAGCGCGGCGGCGTTCTTGAAGGTGACGATCCCCGATAGCGAGATGGTCAGGCCGAGGTCGAGCGCGATGTCGGCCAGCCGCTGACTGCCGGTGAAGCAGTGCAAGACGGCGCTGACTCCGCCCTTGGCGACTTCGCGCGTCAAAATTTCGGCGGT
>JBDSMA010000247.1:0-9859 GCA_039916085.1 Sphingomicrobium sp. | reverse complement strand
AGGTCAAGGACCGCGACACTGTGGTCGATGGACTCGACCAGGCCCCGGATGCGTTCCTCGGCCTGTTCAGCGGGGCGAACACCGGCAAGATGCTGGTCAGGCTTTAGACCGGCTCACTTCGTATAATTGCACTGCGTCGGGTCGCCGTTGGCGAGGCCGCGCTGGAGGGCTTCCATCCGCTGTGCCGACGTGCCGTGGGTGAAGCTGTCGGGCGTTACCCGGCCCTGGGTTTCCTTCTGCAGCGTGTCGTCACCGATCGCTTCGGCGGCGCGCATCCCTTCCTGGATATCGCCCGCCTCCAACGCGCCCGAGCGCTTGGCCCACACGCCGGCGTAGCAATCGGCCTGGAGTTCGATCCCGATCTGCATCTGATTGCCGCCGACTTCACCGGCGCTGCCCTGCGCCGCCTGAACCTGGCCGAGCGTGCCTTCTAGGTCTTGCACGTGATGGCCGACTTCATGGGCGACGACATAGGCCTGGGCGAAATCGCCCGGCGCCTGGAAGCGCTGCGACAGCTCGTTGAAAAATTCGGCGTCGAGATAGATTTTCTTGTCGGTCGGGCAATAAAAGGGCCCCATCGCCGACTGCGCGAAACCGCACCCAGACTCGGCCTGGCTCGAATAAAAATGCAGCGTGGTCGGCGTATAGTGCGCGCCGGCCTGCTGGAAAATCTGGCCCCATACCTGTTCGGTCGAGCCAAGCACGCGGCGGACGAACTTGTCGGTAGTGGGATCGACCGCGATGTGTCCGGTCGAACCTGTCGCCGTCGAACTGACGCCGCTGCCCAGTCCGCCGCCGAGCGACTGGAGCGCGCAATAGCCGAGCGCCAGCACGACCATGCCGATAATCCCGAACCGCGACGCGACCAGTTGGAAGATCAGTCCGAACAGGCCGCCGCTCATTCCCCCGCCGATGCCGCCACCGCGCCCCGAATCATATTCGACGTTGCCGCTTTCGGGCCCATCCAGCCGCATCCGCTCGCTCCCTGTTTAACCGTTGCATCCCCAATGCTTCACCTGCGTAACGGTTGCAAAGCGCGGCTTGGAGCGCGACAGGCGGGCGACGAACAAGGAGTGAGTGATGCAATTGAAAGGCAAGACCGCGCTGGTCACTGGGTCGACCTCGGGCATCGGGCTGGCGATCGCCCGCGCGCTCGCGGCCGAAGGCGCCAGCGTGATGCTCAACGGCTTCGGCGACGCGACCGAGATCGAGACGATCCGCGCCGAACTGGAAGCCGCGTCGGGCACCGATTGCCTCCACGACGGCGCCGATCTGGGCGAAGTGGCGGCGATCGAGGCGATGATGGCGCGCTGCCATGCCGAGTTCGGCGGCCCCGACATCCTGGTTAACAACGCCGGCATCCAGTTCGTTTCTCCAGTCGCCGACTTCCCGACCGACAAATGGGACGCGATCCTGGCGATCAATTTAACCGCCGTGTTCCACACCACGCGCCTCGCTTTGCCGGCGATGCGCGCGGCGGGCTGGGGGCGGATCGTCAATACCGCCTCGGCCCACAGCCTGGTCGCGTCGCCGAACAAGTCGGCTTATGTCGCCGCCAAGCATGGCGTCGCCGGCTTGACCAAGACCGTCGCGCTGGAGACCGCGCAGGACGGCATCACCGTCAACTGCATCTCGCCCGGTTATGTCTGGACGCCGCTGGTCGAGCGCCAGATCCCCGATACGATGAAGGCCCGCGGACTAACCCGCGACCAGGTCATCAACGACGTGCTGCTTGCCGCCCAGCCGACCAAGCGCTTTGTCACGCCGGAGGAGGTCGCCAGCCTGGTGCTCTATCTGACGCGCGACGATGCGCAGTCGGTCACCGGTGCCAATCTCAGCATGGACGGCGGCTGGACCGCGGCCTAGGCTGAAGCCCATGCGCATTCTTCTTCTCGCCGCCACCGCAGTCACCCTCACGGCTTGCGCCGCGAACCCAGCAATTCGCCCCGTCACCGCCACCTCGAGCGACTGGCGAACGGTCGTCACCGAAAACGACCGGGAGCGACTGCGCAATTGGCGCGGCACCTTGTTGCGCGGGATCGCGCTTGCCCGCGCGGCCGGTCATGGCGCCGAGATCGATGCCGAGGGCGCCCTGTTCCAGCCCGATGCCGCGCTTGGCGGCGGGCCGATCCCCAACGGCCAGTACCGTTGCCGGGTGATCAAGCTTGGCGCCAAAAGCGAAAGCGGCCTCGATTATGTCGCTTACCCCGCCTTCACCTGCCGGGTGCAGCAGGAAAAAAATCTCCAAGGCTTCGCCAAGTTGACCGGCTCGCAGCGACCGATCGGCCTGATCTTTCCCGGCGAAGCCACAAGGCAGGTGTTGCTTGGCACGCTGGTGCTCGGCGATGAAGCGCGGGCGATGCAATATGGCCGCGATCCCGACCGCGACGTCGCCGCCTGGGTTGAGCGGATCGGCCCAGCGCGGTGGCGGATGATCTTTCCCAGCCCCCACTTCGAATCCCTGACCGACGTGATGGAGCTGGTTCCGGCGGGTTAGTCGTCGCTCGCCAGGTCGAGCGCGTCCATCTGGTGCGGCGTCAAGTCGAGCGTCATCGCCGCGATCAGATCCTTCAATTGCGCCAGGCTGGTGGCGCTGGCGATCGGCGCGGTGACCGGGGCCCTGGCCTTGAGCCAGGCGAGTGCGATGGTCGCCAGGCTGGCCCCCGTCTCGGCCGCGACCTCGTCCAGCGCGGCGAGCACGCGCATGCCTTTGCCTTCGAGATAATCGACGCTGCGGAGGCCGCGGGGACTTTGCCCCAGATCGTCCTTCGAGCGGTATTTGCCGCTGAGAAAGCCGTTGGCGAGACTGTAATAAGGAAAGACCGCAAGGCCCTGATTGGCGGCGACCGTTTCCAGCCCGTCCTCGAATCGCTTGCGCTCGACCAGATTGTACCACGGCTGAAGCGCAACCGGCAGTTCGAGGTGGTTGGCGTGGCACGCGCCGAGCGCTTCCTCGACCCGTTCCGGAGTAAAATTGCTGAGGCCGATGGCGCGAATCTTGCCCGCCTTTTTGAGCGCGTCGAACGCCGCTAGGCTGTCGGCCAACGGCACATTGTCATCGTCCTTGTGCTGGTAATAAAGGTCGATGTGGGTGCCCAGCCGCCCGATCGAGCCGTCGCACGACGGCGCGATGCTGTCTGGCTTCAGACCGGCCATGAAGCCGACCTTGGTGGCGATGACGATCTTGTCGCGCTTGGCCGGGTCGCGCTTCAGCCAGCGCCCGATCAGCGCCTCGCTCTCGCCGCCCTTGTGGCCCGGGACCCAGGCTGAATAGACGTCGGCGGTGTCGATCATATTGCCGCCGGCATCGACGAAGGCGTCGAGGATGGCGAAGCTGGTCGGTTCGTCGGCGGTCCAGCCGAACACATTACCGCCAAGCGCCAGCGGCGCGACCTCGATCCCGCTTTGCCCGATGGGCCGCTTGCCGCTCATCCGTCATTCTCCTCGTTGAACCAGGCCGCCGCGTCGCGCACCCGTTGCGCCGAATCGCGGCGGGTCACCAGCACCGCATCGGGGGTGGCGATAATGACCAGATCGTCAACTCCGATCGCCGCCACTTTCGGGCCACTTGACCGCACCAGCGTACCGCGGCTGTCGATTATTGTCGTGCCCGGCGCGGCGCTGTTGCCGGCGGCATCCTTGAGAACCGCATCGTGGACCGATTGCCAACTGCCGACGTCCGACCAGCCCATCGTTACCGGCACGACCATCACCCGCGTCGCTTTCTCCATCACCGCATAGTCGATCGATTGCGACGGCGAACGGGCGAAGGCGGCGGGGTCGATGCGGGTGGCGATGCCGTCGGTTGTGGCCGCGGCAAGCGCGGCGCGGGCGGCGTCGAGCATCTCGGGAGCATGCTCGGCGAAGGCGGCGCGCCACGCCGGGGCGCTGGCAAGGAAGATCCCGGCGTTCCAGTAATGGCCGCCCGCCGCGAGCATGGCTTCGGCGGCTTCGAGCGGGGGTTTCTCGATGAACCGTTCGACCTTGAACGGCGCACCGCCGCCGCCAGCGACCGCCTTGATATAGCCAAAACCGGTTGCGGGATGGTCGGGTTCGATACCGAAGGTGACGAGTGCGCCGTCCTCGGCCGCGGCGCGTCCTTTGGTGACCGCGGCGCGGAAGGCGGTGACATCGGCGATATGCTGGTCGCTCGGGCAGACCAGCAACAATTCGTCCTCGTCAGCCGCAAGCGCCGCCAGCGCAATTGCCGGGCCACTGTCGCGCTTGATCGGCTCAAGCAGCAGGCGGGCACCGGCGATCGGCGCCAGTAACTCGGTCAAGGCCGCTTGCTGCGCCACATTGGCAACGACGATCGGCGGCTCGAACAGCGCGCCGTCGCCAAGCCGCGCGAGAGTTTCGTCGAACAAGGTCTCGGGACCGAGCAGCGGGAGAAGGTGCTTGGGCGCGGCGGCGGTCGACAGCGGCCACAGCCGGGTGCCAGCGCCCCCCGCGAGGATCACGGGGCGGATCGGCTTGGGCTTCGCGGGATCGCTCATCGTCCCTCCTTAGCGCACCGGGGCACAAGGGAAAGCGCTGTGCCGTTCAGACAATATTTGTAAAGTTTAGCGACAGTGGGCAACATGTCGGGGAAATTGACACTAAGGGGCCCGTGGGCACGCTGATAACCTTCTGGACCCATGCGCTGGCGGCGGCACTGTTCGCCGCGCTGATGCTGTGGGAGCTGCGGCGCGGACGGCTGTTCGACGACCAGAAAGTGTTGCTCGTCGCTTTCGCGCTGACGGGGTGCTGGGCGTGGCTGACCGCGGTCGCGCCCGAATCGATGCTTGCCGCTTATGCCGAAACCGCGCGCAATCTGGTGTGGGTGGGCGTTCTCTACCGCCTGTCAGACCCAACCGGTGGAGCGGATGAGCGCCAGCGCGGCGTCCGTCCCGTCTATGCCGCGGTCGGCGGCGTGCTCGGCCTGCAGCTTGTGGTCGATGCCCTGCCGTGGCTGGTCGACACCAACGATTTGAGCGACGGCCATGCGCTGGTCATGACCGCGGTCATCCTCCGAATTACCGCTGCCGCTGGATCGCTGGTCCTGGTCCACAACGTCTATGGCCAGGCGGCGCCGGCCAGTCGCGGCGGCATCCGCCTGGCGATGCTCGCACTGGCCCTGCTGTGGATTTTCGACCTCAACCTCTACACAATTGCCTATTTCGACATGCCCGCGGCCAAGGCGCTGTTCGCCTGGCGCGGTGTGGCGGTGGCCCTTACCGCGCCGTTGTTCGCGCTGGCGGGGAGCAGACGCGAGGCATGGCGCATCCGCCTGTCGCGCGCCGCCACATTCCAGTCGCTGTCGTTGCTAGCGATCTGCGCCTATTTCGCGGTGATGGCGATCCTCGCCACCGCGCTTGGCGGGTCGGGGGTCGAGTGGGCCCGCGCGCTAGGCGTCGCCGTATTGGTGGCGATGACGCTGGCGGCGATGGTGTTACTGCCCAGCGAGCGCGCCCGCGCCTGGGCCAAGGTCAAGGTTGCCAAGCATTTTTTCGAGCACCGCTACGACTATCGCACTGAATGGCTGCGCTTCACCGACACGCTCGGCGCATCGGGCCCCGACGCCCCGCCGCTCGGCGACCGGGTGATCAAGGCGTTCGCCGACATTCTCGATGCCCCCGGCGGCTTGCTGCTTGTCGCCGATGAGGGCGGGGCGATCGAGCCGGCGGCCGCGTGGAACTGGCGCGGTTCCCCAGCCCCCGGCCGGGACGCCTCGCGCGAATCCGTTGCTTTGTTCTGGCGCACCGTTGCCCACGAAGGGCGAATCCTCGATTTCGAGGCGCGTCGTGGAGGCTGGGGTGACAATCGCGACGGCGACCTTGCCATTCCCGCCGATCTGGCCGGCGAGACCGAGGCGTGGGTCGGCGTGCCGCTGATCCATGAACAAAGGCTGGTGGGACTCGTGCTGCTCGCCCAGCCCGATTACCAGCGCCCGCTCGACTGGGAGGATTACGACCTTCTCCGCACCGCCGGTCTCCAGGCCGCGTCGAGCCTGGCCGAGGCGCATGGCCAGCAAGCGCTGATGAACGCCCAGCGGTTCGAGGATTTCAACCGCCGCTTCGCCTTCATCCTCCACGACATCAAAAATCTCGTCAGCCAATTGTCGCTGTTGAGCCGCAATGCCGAGCGCCACGCCGACAATCCCGAATTTCGCGCTGACATGATCTCCACGCTGAAGGGGTCGGTCGGCAAGATGAACGACTTGCTGCAGCGGATCGCGCCAAAAAGCGGTTCCGCGACGGCGGAATTGCGCGCAATCCAGCTCAGGCCGCTTCTGTCGGCGGCAATTGCGGCCAAGCGGCGTAATCATGAGGTCGAGCTTAAGGGCGACGCCGGGGCGTGGGCGATGGTCGACGAAGCGGGCCTCGGCCAGGCCTTCGGCCACTTGCTGCAGAATGCGATCGACGCCAGCCCGCGCCATGCGCCGGTCACCGTCCGCGTGACGAGCGAGCGAGCGGGAGTGTCCATCGCGGTCATCGATCAGGGCGAAGGAATGGATCCCGATTTCGTCCGCACCCGCCTGTTTCACCCGTTTGCCTCGACCAAGGACGGTGGCTTTGGCGTTGGCGCTTTTGAGGCCCGCGCGCTGATCGTCGCCATGGGCGGCCGCTTGACCGTCGACAGCCGCCCTGGCGAGGGCAGCCGCTTCACCATCCACCTTCCCGCCGCCGAGCCGGTCGCGGCCCCGGCCAGCAAAGCGATACAGGCATGAACGACAATAAGGACCTTCCCGTTCTGCTGGTAGTCGAAGACGACGAGGGCCTGCAGCGCCAGTTGAAGTGGGCCTATGACGGGTATCGCGTGGTCACTGCCGGAGACCGCTCGGCCGCGGTCGACCTCGTTCGGCTGCACGAGCCGGCGGTGGTGACGCTCGACCTCGGCCTGCCGCCAGACCCCGACGGCACCGGCGAAGGATTTGCGACGCTGACCGAGATCCTCGCGCTCAAGCCCGACACCAAGGTCATCGTCGCGTCCGGCCACGGCGCGCGGGAAAGCGCGCTGAAGGCGATCGCGCTCGGCGCTTATGATTTCTACCGGAAACCGGTCGACATCGACGAGCTCGGGCTGATCGTCGCCCGCGCCTTCCACGTCGCCGAGATCGAGGCCGAAAACCGTCGCCTCGCCTCCGCCGGTGGCAGCGCCGAGACGGTGCTGGGCGCGATCGTCAGCGGCGCGCCGGAAATGCTCAAGGTCGCACGGACGATCGAGCGGGTCGCCGGCGCGGACGTCTCGGTGATGCTGCTCGGCGCGTCGGGCACCGGCAAGGAATTGCTGGCGCGCGCGGTCCACGATTTGTCGCCCCGCGCCAAGGGCGAATTCGTCGCCATCAACTGCGCCGCCATTCCCGAAAATCTACTCGAGGCGGAGCTGTTCGGCTATGAGCGCGGCGCTTTCACCGGCGCGGTCAAGACCACGCCAGGCAAGATCGAGCTGGCCCAAAGCGGAACGCTGTTCCTCGACGAGGTCGGCGACATTCCGCTGCCCTTGCAGGTCAAGCTGCTGCGGTTCCTCCAGGAGCGGGTGATCGAGCGGATCGGCGGCCGCAGCGGCATCGCGGTCGACACGCGGATCGTCTGCGCCACCCATCAGGACCTCGACGCAATGATCGCCGCGGGCAGTTTCCGCGACGATTTGTATTACCGCCTGGCCGAGATCGTCGTGAAAATCCCCAGCCTGACCGAGCGCGCCGGCGACGCGTCCTTGCTCGCGCGTCATTTCGTGCACCGTTTCGCGCGCGAGCTGGGGCGCCCGGTACAGGGCCTCGCCCCCGATGCCGCCGAAGCGATCGACGCCTATCCCTGGCCCGGAAATGTCCGCGAACTCGAGAACCGCATCAAGCGCGCGGTGATCATGGCCGACGGCAAACTGATCGGCGCCGCCGACCTCGATTTGCCCGGGGTTGCGAACGCGGCCACGGACGCCTTGCCGATCAACCTCCGCGCCGCGCGCGAAATCGCCGACCGCCGCGCCATCCGCCAGGCGTTGAGCCGTACCGAAAACAACATCTCCAGCGCCGCCAAATTGCTGGGCATCAGCCGCCCCACGCTTTACGACCTGATGAAGCAGTATCAGCTAGGGGCGTGATCGCGCGGGCGCGTCAGACCGGCGAAAGCTGAATGTCGATTTCCGTGCGATAGCCGGACTCTCCCTCCCCGGCGGACATGGTTCCGCCGAGTTGACGAACCGATGCGCCAATGATCGCCAGGCCGAGCCCCTGACGGCGGTCCGCATCGCGAGGTTCCCGGCTGCCCGCGCCGTCGTCACGGCATGTCAGGTGGTACGCGCCGCCCGCTTTCTGCCGGCCACCGAACGCGATTGTCCCGGCACCCCTCCTGATCGAGTGCTTGACCGCATTGGCCGCCAGCTCATTGACGATCGTACCGACAACGGCCGCTTCGCGCGGGAGGACCGGAATCGGATCGAACGAGCCCGACACCTTGATTGTTGGGGGAAGGGCCCGGTCAATCAGATCGATCACGCGCGACAGATAGGGCTCCAGCGCGATCCCGTCCCCGTCGCCGGCCGCCCCCAAATGTTCGTGCAAGATCGCGACGGTGTCGATCTGTTGAGTCACGCGATCGAGCACGGCGCTGGTATTGGCGTTTTGCGCGGCGCGGCGTTCGAGCGCGACAAAAGCACTGACCGTCTGCAGCGAATTCTTGACCCGATGATCGATCTCGCTGCGCAGGATTTTCTCATTGGCGATGACCGCTCTCAGGTCAAGCTGGGTCATCACCTGACGCGCCATGACGCCGAGGGCCTCGCGTTGAAGCGGTGTCAGCGTCTTTGGATGGTTGTCAAGCACGCACAAGGTGCCGATCGGATAGCCGCCTTTAGACTTCAGCAGGACCCCGGCGTAGAAACGCAGTCCAGGATCGGACGTGCACATGGGATTGTCGCGCATGCGCGCATCCTCAAGCGTATCCGGGATCTCAACGTAATCCTCGTCGAGGATGACGTGTGCGCAAATCGACGTATCCAGCGGCGTCTCGCGCACGCCCAGCCCGACTTCGGCCTTGAACCACTGCCGATCGGTATCGATCAGATTGATGACCGAGATTGACGTCCCGCAAACCTGCGACGCAAGCGCGACGATGTCGTCGAAATCCGATTCGCGCGGCGTGTCGAGGATGTCATATTGGCGAAGCGCAGCGACGCGCGCTTGCTCGAACGGATGGGGCGCGGCCTTCATTGGGCGTAACGAGCGGAACATCGCTGAATTTGCAAGATATTATTGCAACGGAGTTACCAGGACAGAGGATTTCAGTCGATCAACCGGTCGGCCAGTTCCGCAACTTCCAGCCAGCGCTGCTCGGCCGTGTCCCGGGCGGCGCGCTTGTCATCGATCGCCGTGGTCAGCGCGGCGAAGCGCGCCGGATCGCGAGCATAAAGGTCGGGATCGTGCAGCACCGCTTCGGCGGCGGCGATTTCGGCCTCGATGCGCTCGATCTCGCCCGGCAGGCGATCGAAGTCGCGCTGGTCCTTGAAGGTGAGTTTCCTGCTCTTTCCCCCGCTCGAGGGGGAGGGTCGGGATGGGGGCATGTCGGTTGTAGGAACAGGCCCTCCCCTGCCCCCTCCCGCTCGCGGGAGGGGGCCTCGCTGCCGCACCCATTCCTCATAACCGCCGGCGACGATGTCGATCTTGCCCGAGCCGTCGAGCCCAAGCGTCACCGTGACCGTCTTGTCGAGGAAATCGCGATCGTGGCTGACGATCAGGACGGTGCCGTCATAATCGGCGATGACCTCTTGCAGCAGGTCGAGCGTTTCTAGGTCGAGGTCGTTGGTTGGCTCGTCAAGCACAAGCAAGTTCGAGGCGCGGGCGAACTCGCGCGCCAGCAGCAGCCGCGACCGTTCGCCCCCC
>JBDSMA010000246.1:0-2027 GCA_039916085.1 Sphingomicrobium sp. | reverse complement strand
CGGCCAGTGACGACAGCCCGCTGATCGAGGCGCTGGCAGCCGGTGCAGAACCGGTGGCTCAGCCCGTGGCCGCGCCGCTGGGCGAGGGCGCCGCGAAGGGCCTCAGCAACGCCACCCCGCGCACCATTCGGCTGTCTGTCGAGCTGCTCGACCGGGTCATGTCGGGCGTCAGCGACATGGTGCTGGCGCGCAACGAGCTCGCCCGCCGGCTGCGCGAGGCGTCGGGCGATGTCGCGGTAGACGGGGCGTTCGAACGCCTGAGCGGCATCATCGCCGAAATGCGCGACGCCATCACCCGCACCCGTATGCAGCGGATCGAAAATCTGTTCGTGGCTTTGCCGCGCATGGTCCGCGACCTGTCGAGCGAACTTGGCAAACAGGTGCTGGTCGACATTGAGGGCGGCGACGTCGAACTTGATCGCGAAATGATCGAGATGATTCGCGATCCCCTGACCCACATCATGCGCAACGCGGTCGATCATGGCATCGAGCCACCGGCCGAACGGCTCACGGCTGGCAAGCGCGAAATCGGCATTCTCGCCGTGTCGGCACGCCAGTCGGGCAACCAGATCCTCATCGACATCGTCGACGACGGCAAGGGCATCGACGGCAACCGGCTGGCCGAAAAAGCGGTGTCCAGCGGGCTGATGACCAAGGAAGAGGCCGCGGCTTTGTCCCCGCGCGAAAAGCTGGCGCTGATATTCGAGGCCGGCTTGTCGACCGCCCAGTCGGTGACCGCCATCTCCGGCCGCGGCGTCGGCATGGACGTGGTCCGATCGAACGTTGAACGCATTGGCGGGGTGGTCGAAGTCGATTCCACGCCGGGCAAGGGCACGCGTATGACCCTGCGCGTGCCGCTGACGCTGACGATCATCCCGGCGCTGACCGTGTCGATCGGTAGCCAGCATTTCGCCATTCCCCGCGCCGCAATCGAGGAGATCGTTCGCGCCAATGGCACGTCGGTCACGCTCGAGCACATCGGCGGATCGGGCATCGCCACCATCCGCGGCCGCCGCGTGCCGCAGATCGCGCTTGCCGACGTTCTCGGCCTCGACAGCGCGCTGACGGACACGGAGCGCACATTGGTCGTGCTCAAGCCCGCCGGCGGAGATGTTTTTGCTCTCGCGGTCGACCGCATCCACGATCATGAGGAATTGGTGGTCAAGCCGGCCGCGCCCGCGGTCATGGCCACCGGCCTCTATGCCGGTACGACTCTGGCCGACGACGGCAGCCCGATCCTGCTGTTCGACCCGGCGGGACTGGCCGCTGTCGGCGGGGTAAGGTTCGAAATTCAGGAGCGCACGGCGCGCGTGGTCGATGTTGACAAGGCGATCGTCGATGCCGACGTCGCCGTCCTGCTGTTCCGCGGTCTCGATGGCGCGCGCCGGGCGTTGCGCCTCGGCGTCGTCGATCGCATCGAGGAAGTCGCCGCCGACTGTGTCCGTCAAGGCGCCGGCCAGCTCCGCGTCCAGCTGGGCGAGGCCATCCTGCCGCTCGCCGGCGTCGGGCCGGGCGAAGAAGCCCGATTCGGCGACAAGGTCCGGGTGTTCCGCTTGAACGATGGCGCGTGCGAGATCGGCTATGCCTTCTCCGAGGTCATCGATCTGATGACTATCGATCATGACGTCATTCCCGCCGGCAGCCCGGGCCAGGTCGCCGGTGTCACGCTGATCGGCGGCGAGCCAGCCGAGCTGATTGACGCCCATTGGCTGTTCGCCGAACATCTTGGCGCCGCGGCGCGGCCGTCGGTTCAGATGGTGTGCCGTCTGCCTTCGGACGATGCGTGGATGCAGAACATGCTGCGCCCGATCGTTGAGGCGGCCGGCTATTTGGTCATCGGCGACGCCGACGAACTTGCCGCCGACCTCGTCATCACCACCGATTCGTCGCCGCAGGCCGCTTCGGTCGATGGCGGGCGCGTGCTGCGCCTCTCGGCCGATCCCGACGCCGCCGACGGCAAGGACAGCATTTATCGATACGACCGCGCCGGGCTGCTCATCGCGCTCAAGTCCGCGGGCGCGGGGAGG
>JBDSMA010000245.1:0-3102 GCA_039916085.1 Sphingomicrobium sp. | reverse complement strand
CGGAGCACCATATGATCGATGCCCCGGACCCCATCGCCCTGGTTGAATTCGTGATGGAGCAGCGGGGATTAGATCGCGCCGATCTTGGCCAATATATCGGGGGCAGGGGGCGCGTTTCGGAAGTGCTGTCGAAGTCGCGCGCGCTCAGCCTGCCGATGATCCGCAAGCTGCATAGCGGGCTCGGCCTGCCGGCCTCCGCGCTGGTGCAAATTTACAAGCTGCGGAAACGCCGCGCCGCCTAGGCCGAGGCGCCCCTCATCCCGCGTCGCGGGTCAGTTGCTGATCGTCAGGTGATAGCCGCTGGGCAGTGAGACCAGTTTGCCCAAGGCCTCCTTCGCCTGCTGCATGCCGAAATCGAACAGGCCGGCATCGTCGCATTTGGCGAGTTTCGGGTCGTTGGCGGTGTCCTCGCCCGAGCCGACGGCGGCGTTGAACAGGCGTTCGTCGACGGCTTCGCGCAGCCGCCGCATGCTGTCGGCGATGAGGCGGCCATATTCGTCATGCTTCGCAGCCGGCATTTTCATGCACTTCTGCTCGATGCGCCAAACCCCGTAGCCGATGGCGAATTGAGCGGACGCACCGATCGCGGCGGTCTTTGCGTCGCTGGCCTGGGCCACGGCCGCCGACGGGATGGACATCGACAGCGCAACCGCAAACCCTGCAAGGCCGCTCAGAATTCTTGCCATTGGTGCCTCCCCGGATCGGCCGTGGCGAAGGCCGCGATGGAACGTGCATCATATAAGCCAAAATTAATAGGCTGAATTCGGCGGCGTGTCTGCTGGACTAGCTGGCGGCCCCGACCGACTGTTGGCCAGGGCCTTGTTTTCGCCGGGTCGCAATTTCAGCAATCGTCGCCGCCCCGATTGAAAGGGCAGGCGGGGCCGCTTACGTTCGCTTCGCAAACTTCAACGGGGGATCCCATCATGACGCCCATTCGCCGCCTAGGACTCTTCGCACCGCTCGCCGCCCTCAGCCTCGGCGGCTGCGGGTTGAACTCGGTCCCGACGGCCGAGGAAGACGTCAACGCCAAATGGGGCAATCTGCAGAGCGAATATCAGCGGCGCAGCGACCTCATCCCCAATCTGGTCGAGACGGTGAAGGGCTATGCCAAGCAGGAATCGACCGTGCTGATCGAGGTCACGCAGGCGCGCGCCAATGCCGGGCGGGTGCAATTGAGCCCGGCCGACCTCAACGACCCCGCGAAAGTCCGCGCGTTCAACGACGCGCAGAACCGGGTGACCCAGGCGATCATCCCGCTGCAGCGGCTGCAGGAGGCCTATCCGGACCTCAAGTCGAACCAGAATTTCCTGACGTTGCAGAGCCAGATCGAGGGGACCGAGAACAGCATCCTGGTCGCGCGGCGCGATTACAACGAGTCGGTGCAGGGCTATAACACCCGCATCCGCACCTTCCCCGACGCGATCGGCGCCAAGATCTTCTATGGCGCCAAGCCCAAGGTGCCGTTCGAAGCGGCGACCGGGGCCAAGGACGCGCCATCGGTCAAGTTCTGATCGGTCAGGCGAGATGACGCGCATGTTCGCCTTGCTGTGGCTGGCGCTGGTCGCGCTGGCCACGCCGGTAGCTGCCCAGACTTTTCCGCCATTGACCGGGCGGGTGGTCGATCAGGCGCATCTGCTGAGCCCGGCGCAGACGGCCGACCTGACGTCAAAGTCGGAAGCGCTCGAGGCCCAATCCGGGCGGCAATTCGTCGTCGCCACGGTGAGCAGCCTCGAGGGGCGGACGATCGAGGATTACGGCTATCGGCTGGGGAGGACCTGGGCGATCGGCGACAAGCAGAAGGACGATGGCGTCATCCTGCTGGTCGCGCCCAACGAGAAAAAGGTGCGGATCGAAACCGGCTACGGCGCGCGGGTATTCCTGACCGACGCGGTGTCCAGCGTGATCATCCGCGAGAATATCCTGCCGGCATTCAAGGCGGGCGACATGGGTGGCGGGATTGTCGCCGGAGCGGACGCAATCATCCACACGATGAGCCTGTCCCCGGTCGACGCGGCCAAGCAGGCGGCGGCGATCTCCGCGCGCGAGAAAGCGCGCAGCGCCGACAGCGGTGGCGGTGGAGAATTCCCGTTCGTGCTGGTGTTCTTCTTGTTCTTCTTCGTCATCCTGCCGCTGATCCGCGCGGCCGGTGGGCGCCGCTTCCGCAGCGGCAAGCACGGTGGCGGGATCAGCCCGTGGGTCGTGCTGTGGGGCCTCAACGCGCTGACCAATTCGTCGCGGTCGAGCGGCTGGGGCGGGGGTGGCTTCGGCGGTGGCGGCGGTGGTTTTGGCGGAGGTGGCGGTTTCTCGGGTGGCGGCGGGTCGTTCGGCGGCGGCGGCGCCTCGGGGGGATGGTGATGAAGTTAAGCGATGCCGACCATGACCGGGTGAGCGCGGCGATCAGCGCGGCGGAGGCGGGCAGCGACGGCGAGATCATCGCCATCGCCGCCGAGCGCAGCGACGACTATCACGACGTCGGGCTGCATTATGCGGTGCTCGTCCTGTTCCTCGTACTGGCGTGGTTCGCGGCCTTCCCGCACCAGCTCGAATATTGGTGGACGGTCGCGATGGGCTGGTCGGCCGCGCCGTCGCTGCGGCAGCTGTTGACGCTGCTGCTCGGCATCGCCTTGCTCAAATTCCTGGTCGCGCTGTACGTCCTGAAGTGGAAGCCGCTGAGGCTCGCGCTGACGCCCGGCGCGACCAAGAGCCGGCGGGTGCGGCGACGCGCGGTGATGCTGTTCAAAACCGGCGCCGAGCGGCGCACAGTCGGGCGCACGGGCGTGCTGATCTATCTGTCGATGGGCGAACGGCGGGCGGAAATCGTCGGCGACGAGGCGATCACCGCGGTGACCACCCCCGAGACCTGGGGCGAGGCGATGACGGTGTTGATTGCCGATGTCCGCCATGGGCGCCCGGCCGACGGAATCGTTGCCGCGATCGGACTGATCGGGGAAGTGCTGGCCGAGCATTTCCCGCGTTCGGCCGACGATACCAACGAGATCCCCGACAAATTGATCGAGCTTTAGCCGGGTGGCGGAGGTGATGTGGCAAGGCCGGTTCATCACCGCGGTCAAGGACGAGCAGTGGGAATATGTCCGGCGCGCC
>JBDSMA010000244.1:0-2664 GCA_039916085.1 Sphingomicrobium sp. | reverse complement strand
GGGCCGAGCGCGGCCCGAGCCCGGGCAGGCGGGCCAGCGCCTGGGTCAATGCGTCGATCTGGTGCGAGGCCATGATTGCCCCCTTAACCCGTTCCGCCTGAGCTTGTCGAAGGCCTGCCCTGTTTCTTTTGGCGGGGGCGGCTAGAAGGACAGCCCTTCGACAGGCTCAGGGCGGACGGTTTTCTTCACATGCGCGTGATTTTCATGGGATCGCCGGACTTCGCGGTGCCGACGCTCGAAGCGCTGATGACGGCGGGGCACGAGGTCGTCGCCGCCTATAGCCAGCCGCCGCGGCCGGCCGGGCGGGGCAAGGCCGAGCGGCCGACCGCGGTTGCCGAGCGCGCTGCGGCGCTGGGCATTCCGGTGCGCACCCCGACCAGCCTGCGCGAAGGCGCCACCCAACGCGAGTTCGCTGGATTGGAAGCCGATGTCGCGGTGGTCGCCGCTTATGGTTTGATTCTGCCGCAGGCGGTGCTCGACGCGCCGGCTTGCGGGTGCCTCAACGTCCACGGATCGTTGCTTCCGCGGTGGCGCGGGGCAGCCCCGGTGCAGCGCGCGATCATGGCCGGGGACAGAGTGACCGGGGTGACGATCATGGCCATGGAGGCCGGGCTCGACACCGGGCCGATGCTCATGCAGCGCGAGCTGGAAATCGAAACAAACAACGCCGCGCAAGTGACGGAAAAATTGGCGAAACTTGGCGCCGCGATGATGGTCGAAGTGTTGGCGGCGGGCATGTTCGACGGCGAGCCGCAGCCCGAAGGCGCGACCTACGCCGCCAAGATTTCCAAGGCCGAATCGCGGATCGACTGGACCCGGCCGGCGGTGGAACTGGAGCGGCTGGTGCGCGGGCTGGCGCCCTACCCCGGCGCGTGGTTCGACCATCAGGGCGAGCGCATCAAGCTGCTCGCCGTTGAGCCGGCCGATGACGAGGGCGCGCCCGGCGAAGTGCTCGACGCCAGGCTGACCGTGGCATGCGGCGACGGGGCGCTGCGGCCGACCCTGCTGCAACGCGCGGGGCGGGCGCCGATGGGCGTCAAGGCACTGCTGCGGGGGTTTGCGATGCCGAAGGGCACGATGTTGGCATGACGCGCTGGCGGCTTCGGCTGGAATATGACGGCGGCCCGTTCGTCGGCTGGCAGCGGCAGGCGATCGGCGCGTCGGTGCAAAGCGTGATCGAGCAAGCAATCGCGCGGATGACCGGCGAAGCGATCACGGTGCATGGCGCGGGCCGGACCGATGCGGGGGTCCACGCAATGGCGATGGAAGCGCATGTGGATATCGCCAAGGCACTGACCGAGCATCGGCTGAGGGAGGGGATCAATGCGCTGGTGCGGCCCAGCCCGGTGTCGGTACTGGAGGTCGCGCAAGTAAAGGACGACTGGCATGCGCGCTTTTCGTGCACCGGGCGGCGCTATTTGTACCGTATCCTCAACCGGCGGGCGCCGCCGGCGGTCGATCGGGGACGGGTGTGGCATATCGGCGCGCCGCTCGATGTGGCGGCGATGGGGCAAGCGGCGAAAGTGCTGGTCGGAACCCATGACTTCACCACCTTCCGCTCCGTGCATTGCCAGTCGAAAAGCCCGGTCAAGACGCTGGATTCATTGACGGTCGAGCGAATCGGCGAGGAAATCCGCATTGCCGCGTCGGCGCGCAGCTTCCTCCATCACCAGGTGCGCTCGATGGTCGGGTGCCTGGCGCTGGTCGGGCGCGGGCAATGGTCGGTGGCGGAGATGCGCTCCGCGCTGGAGGCCAAAGACCGCGCCGCGCTGGGCCTCAACGCGCCGCCGCAGGGACTGTATTTCGCCGGAGCCAGCTATGCCTAGACAAGCATTTCCCGCGCCGCTGGCTGGCTGAGGAAGACCTGGGGGCTGGCGGTCAAGCCGTAGGCGCCGGCGCAAAAGATGGCGATGAGGTCGCCGATGCGCGTTTCAGTTAGCATCACCTCGTCGCCCAACAGGTCAAGCGGAGTGCAAAGACAACCTGTTACGGTTATTTCCTGCGGTGAGACATCATCAAAACGCGAAGCGTTGGCGATCGGAAAATTACGCCGCAGCAGCTGGCCGAAATTGCCGCTCGCGGCGAGCATGTGGTGGAGCCCGCCGTCGGTGATGGCGAAGCGGCGGCCATTGCTCTCTTTCACGTCGATGACGCGAGCGAAATAGACCCCCGCCTCACCGACCAGCCAGCGGCCAAGCTCGAGTGCGTAAGCGGTGCTGACGAGGATGTCGGGGGCGTCGCGCAGGGTGTCGCCGAGTGCCGCGCCGACGGCCTCGACGTCGAGCTGGCCGTCGCCGGATGCGTAAGGGATGCCGAAGCCGCCGCCGAGGTTGAGTTCGGGCGGGGCGGCACCGACCGCGGCGGCGATATCGGCGGCGAGGGCGACAGTCTGGCGCTGCGCCTCGATCAGCGGGTCGGCATGAAGCAGCTGGCTGCCGGCATAGACGTGGAGGCCGCGCCAATCGGCGCCGGAGTCGCGCAGCAGGCGGACCAGCGCCGGGACCCGCGCCGCATCGACCCCGAACGGGCTGGCGACGCCGCCCATCTTCATCCCCGCCCCCTTGAGCGCGAACGGCGGGTTGACGCGGACGGCGAGGCGCGGGGTGATGCCGAGGCGTTCCCCAATTCCGATCGCGCGCAACGCCTCGCTTTCGCTTTCGAGGT
>JBDSMA010000243.1:0-4356 GCA_039916085.1 Sphingomicrobium sp. | reverse complement strand
TGCGCAGGTTCGCCGAACCCGGGCCCGTTACACTGGAAGAGCGGCGCACCGCCCGGCCGCTGCTCGACGACTTGCAAGAACGGATCGAAAACGACCGACTGAATATCGACGCCGAACGACAGATCGCCCGGGAGCTGGGAATCAAAACGATCGTTCCTCAGGATCTGGGCGAGAGCTTCCTGCAGGAAGCGCGTGCATGCCATTCGGCGTACGAGCCGCCACAACCTTGACCCTTGCGTCTCTCGGGGGTAAGCGCACCACCGTCTAACGACACACCATTGGACGCGTCCACGGATGCACGCTGGCCGGCGAGGTTTCGCCCGCCGGCGTTTCATGCGTTTTCGGGTCCGGGCAAGGAATTTGGATGTTCGACAGCCTTAGCGAGCGCCTGGCCGGCGTTTTCGACAAGCTCCGCGGCCGCGGCGCTTTGTCCGAAGACGAAGTGCGTGCGGCGATGCGTGAGGTGCGCGTCGCGCTGCTCGAGGCCGACGTTGCGCTGCCGGTGGCGCGCGATTTCGTCGATCGGGTGACCGAAAAGGCCGTCGGGCAGGATGTCATCCGCTCGGTCACGCCGGGCCAGATGGTGGTTAAGCTCGTCAATGACGCGCTGACCGAAATGCTCGGTTCCGAAGCCGCCGAGCTCCACCTCGACGTCAATCCGCCCGCCGTAGTGATGATGGTCGGCCTTCAGGGTTCGGGCAAGACGACGACTACCGCGAAGCTGGCCAAACGGCTTCACGAGCGCGAGCGCAAAAAGGTGCTGATGGCCTCGCTCGACGTCGCCCGCCCGGCGGCGCAGGAGCAACTCGCCGTCCTCGGCCGCCAGGCGGGGGTCGACACGCTGCCGATCGTCGCCGGCCAGACGCCGGTGCAAATCGCCGAGCGCGCGCTGCAGTCGGCGCGCCTTCAGGGCTATGACGTGCTCCTCCTCGACACCGCCGGGCGCCTCCACGTCGACGAAGTTCTGATGGCCGAGATGAAGGCGGTGGCCACCGCGTCCAGACCGGTCGAGACGCTGTTGGTGGTCGACAGCCTGACCGGCCAGGACGCGGTCAACGTCGCCAAGGGCTTCGCCGGCGAAGTCGAGCTGTCGGGCGTGATCCTGACTCGCATGGACGGCGATGCGCGCGGTGGCGCCGCGCTCTCCATGCGCGCGGTCACCGGCAAGCCGATCAAGTTCGCCGGCACGGGCGAGGGACTGGACGCGCTCGAAGCCTTTCACCCCAGCCGGGTCGCCGGCCGCATCCTCGGCATGGGCGATGTCGTCTCACTCGTCGAGCGCGCCGCCGAAAGCGTCCAGATCGAGGATGCCGAAAAGCTTGCGGCCAAGATGGCCAAGGGCAAGTTCGACCTCGACGATCTACGGATGCAGATTTCGCAGATGCAGCGCATGGGCGGACTCGGCGCGCTGGCCGGGATGCTGCCAGGCATGAAGGGCCTCGCCAAGCCCGGCCAGGTCGACGACAAGGCGCTCGTCCATCTCGAAGCGATGATGAGCTCGATGACCCCCAAGGAGCGCGCCCGGCCCGACCTCATCAACGCCAAGCGCAAGATCCGCATCGCCAAGGGCTCGGGGACCACCGTGCAGGAGGTCAACAAGCTGATGAAGATGCATCAGGAAATGGCCAACGCAATGAAGCGGCTCAAAAAAATGGGCGGGTTTGGCAAGTTGGCCGCGATGTTCTCCGGTGGTGGCATGGAGAAAGCGCTCGGCGGCATGGCGCCGGGCGGCCAGCTCCCCGGCGGCGGAATGCCCGGCCTGCCCGGCCTCGGTGGTAGCGGGGCCGGTTTCAACCTCCCGCCTGGCTTTGACAAATTCTCGAAAAAATGAAGCGTAACATTCAGGTTTAACGAAGGAAAATCACATGGCACTTGCAATTCGTCTCGCTCGCGGCGGCGCCAAGAAGCGTCCTTATTACCGCATCGTGGTGGCCGACAGCCGCAGCCCCCGCGACGGCCGCTTCCTCGAGAAGCTCGGCACGTACAACCCGCTGCTGGCCAAGGATTCGCCCGACCGCGTCAAGCTCGATGCCGAGCGTATTTCGCATTGGCTTTCGGTCGGCGCCCAGCCGTCGGACCGTGTCCTGCGCTTCCTCGATGCCGCCGGGATTCGCGAGCGCGCCGCGCGATCGAACCCCAACAAGGGCGAGCCGGGCGAAAAAGCCAAGGAGCGCGTCGAGGAGCGCGTCGGCAAGGCCGCCGCCGCCGAGGAAGCCGCAAAGGTCGCGGCCGAAGCGCCTGCGGTTGAGGAGGCTCCCGCCGAGGTCGTCGCCGAAGAGGCCGCCGACGAGGCGCCTGCGGTGGAGGAAGCTCCCACTGCCGAGGTCAATGAAGCGACGCCCAACAGCGACGCCGGGGACGAAACCGAAGCCGTGAGCGGTGAAAGTGCCCAGGCCCCGGCCGAAGGCGAAGCCGAGGAGGCTTCCGCCGAAGAAGCGCCGACCGTAGAAACCAAGGCCGAGGACGCTCCGATCGACGAAACGCCTACCGAAGAAGCCAAGGTCGAGGACGCCCCCGCCGAAACCGAAACTCCCGCTGCCGAAGTCGCTGAAGACGACGCCGCGAAGGCCGAATAACCATGACGACAACCCCGGCGGCTGAAGGCCAGCGCGTCGCGCTCGCCGCGGTCGCCGGGGCGCATGGCATCAAGGGCGAAGTGCGGCTCAAATTGTTCGCCGCCGGCGCCGCCAGCCTCGCCGCTCATGCCACGCTGCTGGTCGGCGGCCGTGCCATCGCGCTCACTTCGGTTCGCGACGGCGGCAAGACGGCGATTGCCCGCTTCGCCGGCATCGCCACCCGCGAAGCCGCCGAAGCCCTGCGCGGCAGTTTGGTCGAGGTCGATCGCGCCAGCCTGCCGCCGCTCGAGGACGGCGAATATTACCACGCCGACCTGATCGGCCTGCCGTGCATCGACTTGTCGGGCGGCGCCCTCGGTACTGTCGTCGCGATCGAGGATTTCGGCGCCGGCGAACTGCTCGAGGTCGAGCGGGCAGGGGGCAAGCGCGCCCTCGTGCCGTTCAGGCCGGGCATTGCCGATTTCGCCGACGGTCGGGTGACGATCGACCCCGATTATCTCGCCTAGGTTTCCAACTCGATCTTTTCGGCAGCCTGGTCGCTGACCGCCACGCGCAGCAGCGGTGCGACTTCCGCCAGATCGTTGCGGATGGTGGTCGCCGCGACTCCGCCTTCGCCCATGGCGTGGCTGATCTGGTCGAGCCCCAGCACCACATCGCCGGCCGCATACAGGCCGGGCACGTTGGTCCGCTGATGACTGTCGACCTTGAGGCAGGCGTCGGCCGACAGGTCCGCGCCGACCATCACGGCTAGCTGAGTATGGGTGTCGGACCCCAGCGCCGGATAGACACTGTCGAACGCGAAATGCCCTTCGGCGGTATCGACCACGATGCAATCGCCGTGCACCGCCACCGCTTCAGCCGGACCGTCGACGCACGTCACTCCGGCCGCTTTCAGCCGGGCTGCGTCCCCGGCGGTCAGGTCGAGTGCGGCGTCGGGCGCGATCAGCGTCACATCGGCGGTGTAGCTCCTGAGGAAGATCGCCTCGGCGACCCCGCCCTTGCCGCTGCCGATCACCCCGACCTTCTTGTCGGTCACTTCATAGCCGTCGCAAATCGGGCAATAGCGGATCAGCCCGCGCGCCAGCGCCTCGTCGTGTAATGCCTCGTCCATCGGCGGTTTGCGGTTGGTGACTCCGGTCGCGATCAGCACGCTGCGCGCCCGGACCGGCCCCGAACCCCATTCCGCCGTGAATCCGGCCTCGTCCTTTTCCAGTCGGGTGATAAATCCGGTTTCTATTTTCGTGCCATAGAGTTGTGCCTGTTCTTTCATGCGAGAAATTAACTCGTGCCCACTGATCCCGTCGGGAAATCCGGCATGGTTGCGAGTGCACGGGATCAGCCCGGCGCGGCTCTTGCCGCCATCGACCACCAGGATCTTCAACAGGAATCGCGACAAATAGGTCGCCGCGGTCAGCCCCGCGGGGCCACCGCCAATCACCAGGCAATCGAGTGTGTCATCCATCCCGCCTCAAGCGCTGGGCGCGGCCGATGTTCCCGCCACGGAATCCCGCGCCCGCCGCCGCCCCAGGCTGGGTTCCTCGTCGAGCGCGCCTTGCTCCATGATTTCCGCGCGCAATTGACTGCGCTTTTCGTGGATCGAAGCGATTACCGGCCCCATCGCCACGCCGATATCGACCAGCACCGCTTCCGATAGCTGGAGCGACGCCTCGAGCGCTTCGGGAACCGCATCGGTCACCCCGGCCCGGTACAGCGTCGCGGCGTGGGCCGTATCGCGCGCCCTGGCGATGATCGGCAGCTTCGGATGGGCGCCGCGCAGGCG
>JBDSMA010000242.1:0-2375 GCA_039916085.1 Sphingomicrobium sp. | reverse complement strand
ACGAGCCTGTCGAGCGATGCGTAGTTGATGGCGCTGCGCTCGACGTCGATCACCGGCATCGCCAGCCCGGCATTGGCGAGCAGGGTGCCCAGCGACGATGGCTCGATCCGCGGGTGAGCGCGGGGCGATGCGGCCGGGCCGTCGGCGGTCAGCAGCGAGCGACGGAGGCGCGGAAAGCTGTTGCCGCCGATCAGTACGCCGAGCAGGGGCGAGTCAGGCCTGAGCGATGCGGCCAGAGCGCCCAGTGCGCGCGGGAGGTCGTTGACCGTATCGAGCGTTCCGCAGGCGACGACCGCGTCGAAGTGAGTGCGGGGAAAACCGGTGCGGTCCTCGTCCTCGCTCTCCGCGGGCTCGGCGACGGTCACGGTCGCGCCACCGGCCGCTAGCCGCGCGGACCAAGTCGGGTCGATGGCGCCGACCAGCAAGATGTCGCGCTGTGGACGCTCGATCGCCGCAAGGCGGTCAAGCAGGTCGCCGAACGCGGCCTGAAGCAGGAACGGGTCGGCCACGCGCAGCGCGCGCTGGCGGGCAAGGCGGCGCGCATCGCGGTCGAAAAGATCGGCGGTCACGGCCGCGCTTGTGCGGCGGCGGGGGCTGCGCGACAAGGGGGCGTGACCTCGATCGCATTGCACGCTGGGCGGGTGGGGCGCGCCCTGCTCGACTTCGCGCTGCCACCGCGCTGCGCGGCCTGCCGCACGATCGTCGACGAGGTCGATATCTTCTGCGCGACCTGCTGGGGCGAGGTCGAGTTCCTGAGCGGTGGCTGTGTGACCTGCGGTCTGCCGCTGGCCGGCACCGACGCCGAGCAGTGCGCCGCGTGCCTCGCCGCGCCGCCTTTGATATCACGGACCAGGGCGGCGGTCGCTTATGGACCGATCGCCCGCCAGCTCGCGCTCAGGCTGAAATATGGCCGCAAGGTCGCGGTGGCGCGGACGATGGCGCGCTACATGGCCGGGCTGGCGGGGGGATGGGACCGGGCGCCGCTGATCCTCCCAGTCCCGCTCCACCGGCGGCGATTATGGTGGCGCGGCTTCAACCAGGCGGCATTGATCGCCGGCCAGCTGGCGAAGCGCTGGCCGGCCGACATAAACAACCATTTGCTCATCCGCACCAAATCGACCCAGTCGCTGAAGGGCCTGGGCCATGACCAGCGGCGGCGGGCGCTGCGCGGGGCGTTCGCGGTGGCCGACAAGGCAGCGGTCAAGGGGCGCATCGTGGTGCTGGTCGATGACGTCCTGGCCAGCGGCGCGACAAGCGAGGCGTGCGCCCGGGTGCTTCGCCGCGCGGGGGCGGAACGGGTCGAGCTTGTGTGCTGGGCAAGGGTGGTGCGCGCGGCGCGCTTCATGCGTTAGACAGGCAGCGAACCGACGAGTCGGAGTGAAACATGCCGAGCATTGAAATTTACACCAAGGCAAGTTGCGGCTTCTGCCGGCGCGTCAAGATGCTTCTGGACATGAAAAAGGCCGCCTATGTCGAAACCGCGATCGAGGGCGACGCGGCCAAACGTGGCGAAATGATCGCACGCGCCGGCGGGCGGATGACGGTGCCGCAGATTTTCATCGACGGTCGATACGTCGGTGACTGCGACGCGCTGATGGCGCTCGAGCAGCAGGGCAAGCTCGACGCGCTGCTCGCCGCTCCTCGGTTTGGCTCGGGACAACCGTGACCGCTGTCCGCATTGCGCTGTACCAGGCGACCAGCGGGATCGACCCAGCGGTCAACGCCGAGGCGCTGGCCAAGGCGGTCGAGGAGGCCGCGGCCGGTGGCGCGGCGATGCTGTTCACACCGGAAATGTCGGGAATGGTCGACCGCGATCGAGAGCGGATGGCTGGCAAGGTCCGCGCGGAGGCCGACGATCCGGTGCTGGCGCAGGTGCGCGAGGCCGCGCGGGCGGCAGGGATGTGGGTCCATCTCGGCTCGCTAGCGCTTCGCGGAGAGACAAAGGAACGGCTGGTCAACCGCGGCTTCGTCATCGACGATCGGGGCGAGGTGCGGGCGCGCTACGACAAGATCCATCTGTTCGACGTCGACCTGCCGACCGGCGAAAGCTGGCGCGAATCCGCTTCTTATGAGCCGGGCCGCGAGGCGGTGGTTGTGCGCGGAACTCCGGTCGGGGTGCTCGGCCTGACGATTTGCTATGACCTGCGCTTCCCCGCCTTGTTCGAGCGCTTGTCGGAGGCCGGGGCAGAGGTGATTTCGGTGCCGGCCGCGTTCACTGTCCCGACCGGTCAGGCGCATTGGGAACTGCTGCTTCGCGCGCGGGCGGTCGAGGCGGGGCTGTTCGTGGTTGCCGCGGCGCAAGGCGGACGGCACGAGGACGGGCGGGAGACTTTTGGCCACAGCCTGGTCGCCGACCCATGGGGCGAGGTGCTGCT
>JBDSMA010000241.1:0-7105 GCA_039916085.1 Sphingomicrobium sp. | reverse complement strand
CATGGAGCGCCCGCTATAGCGCTCTGCCAACCGCATCAAGGCCGAGGAGGCACCCGATGAGTTTTACCGCCCCCGTATCCGACCAGCGGCAGGTCCTTCGCGAGGTGGTCAGGGTCGGCGAGCTGGCAGGGGCCGACGATCTTGAGCTGGTCGACGCGGTGATCGACGGGGCGGCGGCGTTTGCCGAAGGCGAATTCGCCCCGCTTGACCGAATCGGCGACACCGTCGGCGCGCGGTGGGAAAATGGCCGGGTAACAATGCCCGACGGCTTCAAGGCGGCCTATGACGCGTTCGTCGCCGGCGGTTGGATGACATTGTCGGCGCCGGTCGAAGCGGGCGGGCAGGGGCTGCCGCTGGCGCTGTCGGCGGTGCTGATGGAGAATTTGCAGGCCGCCAACTCGGGCTTCGCGATGCTGCCGGTGCTGAGCCTCGGTGCGGTCGAAGCCCTGGAGGCACATGGCAGCGATCAATTGAAGCGCGATTATCTGCCCAACATCGTCAGCGGGGAATGGTCCGCAACGATGAACTTGACCGAACCGCAGGCGGGCAGCGACGTCGGTGCGCTCAAGACGAAGGCCGAGCCGAATGGCGACGGCAGCTGGCGCCTCACCGGCACCAAGATTTTCATTACCTATGGCGAGCATGACCTTAGCCAGCAAATCGTCCACCTGGTGCTGGCGCGCACTCCCGATGCGCCCGAGGGCACGCGCGGGATTTCGCTGTTCCTGGTTCCCAAGCTGCTGCCCGATCGGACGGCCAACGACCTGCGCTGCGTCAGCATCGAGCATAAGCTGGGCATCCACGCCTCGCCGACGTGCGTGATGAGCTATGGCGATGCCGGCGGGGCGACCGGCTGGCTGGTCGGCGAGGAGCGCGACGGCATGCGCGCGATGTTCACGATGATGAACAATGCGCGGCTCAACGTGGGCTTGCAGGGCGTCGGGATTGCCGAACGTGCTACCCAGCGCGCGGTCGCTTATGCGCTCGAGCGGCGCCAGCATGGTATTGCAATCGCCGAACATCCCGACGTGCGGCGGATGTTGGTCAGGATGCGGGCCTTGACCACGGCGGCGCGGGCCTTGGTCTATTATGCGTTCGGGCAGCTCGATCGGGGACGGGCGGGCGATGCAGTCGCGGCGAACCGCGCCGCGGTGCTGACTCCGCTGGCCAAGGCATGGGCGACCGACATCGGCTGCGAAGTCGCCAGCCTGGGTATCCAGGTTCACGGCGGGATGGGTTACATCGAGGAAACTGGCGCGACACAGCATCTGCGCGACGCCCGCATCGCGCCGATCTACGAAGGCACCAACGGCATTCAGGCGGCGGACCTGGTGACGCGCAAGCTCATGCTCGACGGCGGGCTGGCGTTTGACGGACTGGTCGCCGACGTTGAGGCGGAGGCGCGCGACCCGCGGCTGATCGTGCTGACCGACGCGATCGAGGTCGCTGCAGCGACGCTCAGAAACGCTGGCGGGGATGATCGGCTGGCAGGCAGTTACCCGTTCTTGACGATGTGCGCGGTCATGGTTGGCGGCTGGCTGATCGAGAGATTGGCGAATGCGGAAGGCGCAGATCAGCGGACTCGGGCGGCGGCGGAATATTTCCTGTCGGCGGTAGTGCCCGAAGCGATCGGGCTCGGCGGGGCGGCTGAAAGCGGCGCGGCGTTGCTCTACGCGGTTCCGGCTGAAATGCTCGGCTAAGCGCGGGCGAGGAGGTCGCTGGCGTCGAGGCCGAGGCTGGTCATGCGCTCGCGAATTGCCGGCCATTCGATCGACAGGAACGCGGCGCGCTCGCTGTCGAGCAGTCGCGAACGGGCGCCGGCCGCAACAAACATGCCGACGCCGCGCCGGACAACCACAAGTCCTTCGTCCTGGAACCCTTGATAGGCCTTGGCCACGGTCAGCGGGTTGGCGCCTTGCTCGACCGCCATCGCCCGAACCGACGGCAAGGGCGCGCCATCGCTGAACCGGCCGGACAGGATCGCTTCGGCAATCACTTCTCGCAGGCGGACATAGACGGGCTTTTCGTGGGGATTTCCGAGCGTCATGCTGTCATAATACAGCGAAGCGCAGAAAGTTCAAGCGGGGCGGTCAGTTTTCCGGCGGGCACCAGCGCCGGGCAACGGTCGCCAACGGCGCGCGCGGGCGTTCCTCGAGCGGTTCTCCAGGTGTGCCGAGAAACAGGAAGCCGGCGATCTTCTCGCCCGGCCCGCAAAAGGCGGCGCGGACCAGTTCGGAATAGGCCGCCCAACCGGTGATCCAGCCGCCGACATAGCCCAACGCATGGGCCGCAAGGAGCAGGTTCATGCCCGCCGCGCCGCACGACAGTTCCTGCTCCCAGACGGGAATCTTGTGGCTGGCGACCGGCGCCGAAACCAGGACGATCAGAGTTGGCGCCTGATGCGCGAATTCAATCGCCTTGGCATGATGCGCCGGGAGCGCCTGTGGGTCATGCTCGGGCAGGGCGCGGGTCAGCAGCTCGGCGAGCGCGTCGCGCTGATCGCCGGCAACGGTGACGAAGCGCCACGGGAACAGCTTGCCATGATCGGGGGTTCGCGCGGCCACGGTCAGGATGCGCTCCATCTCGGCCTCGTCAGGGCCCGGAGCGGTCATATCGCGCGGGCGACCGGAGCGCCGGGTTTCGAGCAAGGCGAGCAGCGAGGAGCGGTCGTTGAGCGTCATGGCGCCCGTCCTTTGCGCGAACTTGGCGGGTGTAACAACCGGCTTCACATCGTCAATTTCGCCGTTAGGGTGCGCGCCTTGTTCAGATAAAAACCGATTGGCAGAGGTGGTGCGCGTGAAAGACATGGCAATGTGGAACGAGGGCGACTGGATCGCGGTCATCGCGGCCATCGCCTTATTCGCCTTCCTTGCGATCGGTGGCTTGATTGCTGCGCGAAAGAGCGAGGAAGTCGTTGGCCATCCGCGCGGCCTGTTCGTGCTGTTCTATGCCGAAATGTGGGAGCGCTTTTCCTATTACGGGATGCGCGCGCTGCTCGTTTTGTACCTGACCAAGCACTGGCTGTTCGAAGACGGCAAGGCCAATCTCATTTACGGTGCCTATGGCGCGCTGGTTTACATCACTCCGGTGCTCGGCGGGATCATCGCCGACCGTTTCCTTGGCCAGCGCAAGGCGGTCATTTTCGGCGGCGTGCTGCTTGCGCTCGGCCACGGTTTGATGGCGGTCGAGGGCGTCGGCGGGCAAAGTGACTCGACTATCAATGTCTTCTGGGCCGCACTCGCCTTCATCATCGTCGGGTCGGGCTTCCTCAAGGCCAACATCTCGGTGATCGTCGGACAGCTCTACAAGATGACCGACGTCCGCCGGGACGCCGCCTACACGATCTTCTACATGGGCGTGAACGTCGGCGCCGCTCTCGGCACGATCCTTGTCGGTTATCTCGGCGAGACCATTGGCTGGCCTTACGGCTTCGGCCTGGCCGGCATCGGGATGGTCGTCGGCCTGATCATCTTCGTCATCGGGCGCCCTGCATTGCGTGGCCGCGGCGAGGCGCCGAAGCCGCTCGCCAAAGGCCGTGAGATGACTCTGTACGGCGTTGGGCTCGCCTCGGTTGCGGTAATATGGGCGCTGATCCAGTATCAGGACGTTATTCAGAACCTGCTGATCGTCACCGGTCTGGCGATGCTCGGCTACGTTTTGTACGAAGCGTTCAAGCTGCCCAAGGAACCGCGCGAGCGGATGTTCGCGATGCTGTTCCTGATCGCCCTTAACCCGATCTTCTGGGGCCTGTTCGAACAGGCCGGTGGCAGCCTCAACCTCTACACCGACAAATATGTCGACAAGGGCGGCGTTCCGACTTCGCTGTTCCAGTCGATCAACCCGATCTACATCGTCCTTCTGGCGCCGATTTTCGCGGCGCTGTGGCAAATCCTCGGCCGCAAGGGACTGGAGCCGTCGGCGCCGGCTAAATTCGGGCTTGCGCTGACCCAGGTCGGACTGTCGTTCCTGCTGTTCGTGTGGGGCGCCAATAGCGTCGGCCCGGCGGTAATGACGCCGGTCATCTTCGTCTTCCTCATCTATTTGTTGCAGACCACCGGCGAATTGTGCCTGTCGCCGGTTGGCCTGTCGGCGATGGCCCGGCTGGCGCCACTGCCGCTGGCGAGCTTTGTCATGGGCGCCTGGTTCTACATGACCGCGGTCGGCAATTTCGTGGCCGGGAAGATCGGCGAAGCGACCGGCGGCGAAAGCGGCGCCATGACCAAGGAATTGACGCTGTCGATCTACAGCAAGATCGGCTGGATCACGATCGCGATATCTGTTGTCGTGCTGGCGGTGTCGCCGTTCGTGAAGCGCTGGATGCACCTCGACTCGCTCGACGATTCGCGCGGGCTTGCCGGCGAGTCGCAAATCGGCGAACCACAGGCGGCGGGCACCCAGTTGTCGGGCGAAACCAAGGCCTGAGCATCCGCACAAGCAAAGGAAATCCGATCGAGGGGCGCCAGGAAATGGCGCCCCTTTTTCGTGGACCGACGAACCATCCGGCAATGACTGCTTTTTCGCTTAACCCTTTTCGCGCTAAGCCTCGCTCATGGTCAGAAAATTCTTTGGCACCGACGGGATTCGCGGGCGCACAAACGAGGCCCCGCTGACGGCCGAGATCGCGCTGCGCGTCGGGCAGGCGGCGGGGACTCACTTCCTGCGCGGCGATCACCGCCACCGCGTCGTCATCGGCAAGGACACGCGCCTGTCCGGCTACATGATGGAATCGGCGATGGTCGCGGGCTTCACTTCGGTCGGCATGGATGTGGTGCTGCTGGGACCGATGCCGACGCCGGCAGTGGCGATGCTGACCCGGTCGATGCGCGCCGATCTTGGCGTGATGATCTCCGCCTCGCACAACCAGTTCGCCGATAATGGCATCAAGCTGTTCGGGCCGGACGGCTACAAATTGAGCGACGAGGCCGAGCGAGCGATCGAGCGGCGGCTGGAAAAGGAGCCGAAGCTGGCCAAGGCGGAACTGATCGGCCGCGCCAAGCGGATCGACGACGCGCGCGGCCGCTACATCCATTTCGCCAAGTCAACTTTTCCCGAACAGCTCCGGCTCGACGGGCTCAAGATCGTGATCGATTGCGCCAACGGCGCCGCTTATCACGTCGCGCCAGAAGCATTGTGGGAATTGGGTGCGGACGTGGTTGCGATCGGGGTTCATCCCAACGGCACCAACATCAACGACCAATGTGGTTCGACCCATCCGCAGGCTCTTCAGGCCAGGGTGATCGAAGAGAAAGCCGACATCGGCCTGGCGCTCGACGGCGATGCCGACCGCCTGTTGGTGGCCGACCAGAACGGACAGCTGGTCGACGGCGACCAGCTGATGGCGCTGATTGCGCTGCAGCAGCAGCGCGCGGGGCTGCTCAAGGGCGGCGGGGTAGTGGCGACGGTAATGTCCAACCTCGGGCTCGAACGGAAGCTGGCGGGCGAGGGGCTAGCGCTGCACCGCACCCAGGTCGGCGACCGCTACGTGCTGGAGGGGATGCGCCGGCTCGGCTGCAACGTCGGCGGCGAGCAGTCGGGCCACATCATCCTGACCGATCATGCGACGACCGGCGACGGCCTGGTCGCGGGCTTGCAGATCCTCGCCGCGATGGTCGAACAGGGGCGGCCATCAAGCGAGTTGCTGCGCCAGTTCGAGCCGATCCCGCAACTGCTCAAGAACGTCCGATTTGCCGGCGGCGCGCCGCTTGAAGACGCGGTCGTCAAGGCGGCGATCGCCGGGGCCGAGCAAGAACTTGACGGGCACGGGCGGCTGGTCATCCGCGCGTCGGGCACCGAACCCTTGATCCGCGTCATGGCCGAGGGCGACGATGCCGCGCTGGTCGAGCGGCTGGTGGACGGAATCTGCGAAGCAGTCGCAGCGGCAACGTGACCACGCGAATTTTGATCATTGCCGGGTCGGACTCGGGCGGGGGCGCGGGGATCCAGGCCGATATCAAGACCATCACCATGCTCGGCGGCCATGCAATGACCGCGATTACCGCCGTCACCGCGCAGAATACGCAAGGAGTCAGCGCGGTCCACCCTGTCCCGGCCGAGACGATCATCGCCCAGATCGACGCGGTGATCGACGATCTGGGGGTCGATGCGATCAAGGTCGGGATGATCGGCTCGCCGTTCGCCGCCCTCCACATCGCCGCTCGGCTCGAATCGCTCGATGGCATTCCGATCGTGTTCGATCCGGTGATGACCGCGACCAGCGGCGCCAGCCTGGCCGACGATGCGACCATCGCCGCTTTCGGGCGGCTGATGGACGTCGCCACCCTGTGCACGCCCAACCTGCCCGAGTTGAAGCGGTTGACTGGCGAAGAGGATGAGGTCGGCGGGGCGCTGAAGCTGGTCGGCAAGCATCGTTGCGCGGTGCTGATCAAGGGCGGGCATGAGGAGGGCGACGCGCTGGCCGATGCGCTGATCGAAGAGGATAATATGACCAGCTGGCAAGGCCAGCGGATCAACACCGCGTCGAACCACGGCACCGGTTGCACGTTGGCCAGCGCGATCGCTTTCTACCTTGGCAGCGGACTCAGCCTCACCCAGGCGGTCGAGCGGGCGCGGCTGTTCGTGCGCATGGCGCTCCATTCGGCGCCGGGGCTGGGATCCGGCCACGGGCCGCTCGGGCAGCAACTGGTGCGGCTCGACACCGGGCTGGGTCTCAGGCTCAACCAGGTGACGGTGACCGGTCACGACTATGCCAAGATGGTCAGTTTCTACAGTCGCCTCGGTCTGCGCCAGATCGTCGATTCGCCGGAAAGCAATTACGCCCGGTTCGAGAGCGACGGCGGGGCGACTTTCTCGATCCAGATCGACCCCGAAGAAACTATCGGGGAGTCGACCGCGGTCTATTTCGAATGCGACGATCTTGATGAGCGGGTCGAGCGGCTGGCCCGCTCCGGCATCCCGTTCGAACATGGCCCGCGCAACCAGCCGTGGATGTGGCGCGAAGCCCGGCTGCGCGATCCGGCAGGGAACACGGTGTTCATCTACCAAGCGGGGGAGGCGCGCCGCTTCCCGCCGTGGCGGCTCGGTGACGAGGCACCATGATCGCCATTTTCTTCGAATGGCGCGTCAAGCAAGGACAGGAGGAGGCGTT
>JBDSMA010000240.1:0-24203 GCA_039916085.1 Sphingomicrobium sp. | reverse complement strand
CCCATGTCCTTCATCGTCGCCAGCGGGCGCGGGCGAAGCGGCGGGACTGGGGCGGCCATGCCCGCGCGCGGGGCGAAGGTAGCGCGGCCAAGGCCCGAGCGGTCGCTGGCTTCGCTCACGAAGCTGTAGGCGCGGTCGCCCGGCGTGACGATGACGTCGAATGTTTCCGCCACGCCCATCTGGAATTCATCGACCGTCACCGGCCTGACATCCTGCCCGTCAGCCGCGACGATAGTCATCGGCAGGTCAGGAATGCGGATGTTGAAGCTGGTCTGGGTCGCGGCGTTGATGATCCGCAAGCGCACCCGCTCGCCGGCGCGGAACAGCCCAGTCCAATTGTCGAACGGGCCATGTCCGTTGATCGTGAAATCATAGGTCGATCCGGTGACGTCGGCGATGTCCGCCGGGTCCATCCGCATCTTCGCCCACTGGCGCCGCTCGGCCGCCGTCAGATCGCGTCCCGCGAGCAGGCCGGACAGCGTCAAGCGCTGCATGTTGAAGTAACCGCCCCCCATCTGCTTGAGCTTCCGGAAGATCGTCGCGCCGCTCAGCTGGCTGTGGTCGGACAGCACCAGCACATGTTCGCGGTCATGGCCAACCGGGTCAGGCTCGGCCGGATCGATCACGATCGGGCCGTGCAGCCCGTCCTGCTCCTGCATCCCCGAATGGCTGTGGTACCAATAGGTGCCCGCCTGGATGACCGGGAATTCATAATCAAACGTCGCCCCCGGCTTGATGCCCGGGAAGCTGATCCCGGGCACGCCATCCATGGCAAACGGCACCAGCAGCCCGTGCCAGTGAATCGAGCTGTCCTCGTCGAGCGTGTTGGTGACCCTGAGCCGGACGGTCTGACCCTGTTTCAAGCGGATCAGCGGGGCGGGGACGGTACCGTTGACCGCGACCGCCCGGCTGACCTTGCCATCGACCCGCACCGCGACACGGCCGATGCTGAGCGCGATGTCGGGGCCGCTGAGTGTAGGCAGTGGGCGGACGAGGCCGGAGGACACGGGTTGCGCCCAGGCGGGCATGATCCCGGCAAAACCGGCGCCGGCGCCGCCGAGAGCGGCCGCGCGCAGGAAGTCGCGCCGCTGGAGGGCAAGTGGATTGGGCATGAATGATCCTTGCAAGACAAAGGTGGGCAAGTGCTCGGCCGGTGACGCTCCAGAGAGCATCGCCGGCCGGGCGCCTTACCTAATGCTGATGGGCTTGGCCGGCGGCTGGCGCCGTCGTCGCCGCCGGCATGTCATGTCCGGCAGGCATCACGCCAGCCGTCATGCCGGGCATGGCCTTCATGCCCTGCTCCATCATGGCCATGTCCTTGCTGCAGTCCATGCCTGCCGCCTTCATTTTTTCGCGGCAGTCCATTTTGGCCGCCGGTGCTGGCGCCGCCTGGGCATGCGCCACGGCGGGAATGGCGATCGACAATAGGATCGCGGTCAGTGTCTTGGTCATGTCAGTCTCCGTGAAATCGAGAAAAGGTTCGATTTCACGCAGCTCGTGGAGGTGGAGTGGCAAGCTCGGCCGGATGACCGGTGAGGAATGCGGGAGCGCGCGACAGCGCGATCAAGCGGTGCGGCAATCCGCCGCCCGCCGATTTTGCCGGGGCGAGGGCGACAGCCATGCACATCGCGATACAGCAATTCTTGGTCGATTTGTCGTGACTGCCCTTGTCCTGCTCGCCGCCCGGAACCGCCGTGCAATGACCGGCCTCCATCAGTTGCGAACGGTGAGTAGAGGCGGCCGGCGCGCCCGCGGCCAACGCGGCGGCTGGCGCAAACGCCACCGAAAGGGCCAGCAAGGCCGCCAGGAGTTTCCGGATCATCACGAACCCGCCATATGAGCCGGGCGAAGCGACTATTCAACCCTCGCCAGCCTCCTGTCGCGTTGACGGCCAGCCCGATATTATGCCAACGGCGGCGGCGGAGCGCGGGTGTAGCTCAATGGCAGAGCAGAAGCTTCCCAAGCTTACGACGAGGGTTCGATTCCCTTCACCCGCTCCACCAGCCACCAAAAACCATGCTGCCGGAGGGAAAGCGAAACTGGAGCGCCACGCTCCTAGTTCTTCCCGTTCGCATTGAAATCGAATCGGATCCTGACCCACGCGCCGACCATCGCCTTGCCGTCGACCCGTGGCGGCCGGACGAGGAACTGCCACGCCGCCAGCCGCATCGCGCGCGCCAGCCCCGACCCGCGCGGGCCCTCGCCGAGCTGGGCGCAATTCTCGACATGGTACTGCTCGACGGTCTGGCAAGCGATCAGCGCCCAGCTGCCTTCCGGCGCGCCGCCGGGCAGATAGCCGGCGAGTTGGGCGCGGCTTGGCTCGACCACCCATTCGGCATTGTACAGCCGCGCGCCGCCGGGCCCCTCGCCCGGACCATAACTGGCGCCGTTGTCCGCCGACGCCTGGGCGGTGCCCGCGGCTGACCCCAGCTTGGAAATGTCGGTTGCGGCAAGGTCGGCGTTGCTCATCGTCACCAGCGGTGACTTGGCCAGCGGGATCGGCGGACGTTCTGCCAGCTGGCGCTGCGTGACCGACGCGGCCCGCGCTTTCGCCGTTGCCGGACGAGGCCGCGCCGCTGCCCGCTTGACCGGCGCGTCCGGCGTCAGGTCGATCGTAACCGGCGGCGTCCCTTGCTCGACCTTAAGTGACACATCGGGCGACAAGCCCAATAGGATGATGAGGAACGCCACTTCGGCGAGCAAAGTCAGCGCGATGACGAGCGCCCGTTGACCCGGACTCGGCCGCCGCCAATCCGGCGTGGCTCTCATGAACGCCTCACGCATCGCCGCTGCGCCTAGACGGCACAGCTTCCCCAACCAAGTGCAAACTTGTCGCCGCCCGTCGCGGCCAATCACTTGGTGACAAAGCGCGCGAGCATGCCATACCGCTGACGTCGCACAGTGTGCGGACGTGGTTGAGCGCGGCCTGTACTGCCCGGTCCCCGATCCGTCTGTCCTCGCGATGGCGTACACTGCCAATTGGGGGAAATGCCATGTCCGTCGCGCCCGCTCCTCACGCCGCGTCGAAATCCGCCATGATCAAGGCGTCGTGGCGCATTTTGCCGTTGCTCGGGCTCGGCTATTTATTCTCCTTCCTCGACCGGTTGAACGTCAGCTTCGCCGCGACCCAGATGAACCTTGACCTCGGGTTCAGCGCGACCGTCTACGGCCTCGGCGGCGGCTTCTTCTTCCTGACTTATGCGCTGCTCGAGGTGCCGTCGGGAATGATCATGCCGCGGTTCGGCGCGCGCCGCTGGATCGCGCGGATCATGATCAGCTGGGGGCTGATTTCGGCGGCGATGATGTTCATCCGCTCGCCGCTGCAATTCTACGTTCTGCGCCTGCTGCTCGGCGCGGCGGAAGCCGGCTTCTGGCCGACCGCCATCTATTTTCTTTCGGCCTGGTTCCCGGGCGCGCACCGGGGCCGCGCACTCAGCCGTTTTTACTGTTTCGGCGGCGTGGCCTCGATTCTGATGGGGGTGATGTCCGGTTGGCTGCTTGGGCTCGACGGGCTGGCGGGACTGCGCGGGTGGCAATGGCTGTTCCTCGCCGAAGGGCTGCCCGCGGTCTTCGTCGGGCTGGCGGTGCTGCTGTTCCTGCCCGATGCGCCGGCCACCGCGCGCTGGCTGACCGAGCCCGAACGCGACTGGATCACCTCCGAACTCGCCGCCGAGAACGCCCGCCACGGCGCCGCGGCCGACCATCATGTGCTCCGCGCGCTCAAAGACCCAATGGTGCTCAAGCTGGCGCTGATCGGCTGCCTGACTATCGGCAGCTACGTTGGTTTCCTGCTGATCGCGCCGCAGGTGCTGATGACTGGCACCGGGCTCGACGCCAGCCATGTCGGCTACATCGTCAGCGGCGGCGGAGTGCTGTCCGTGCTCGGCATGCTCGCGTCGGGCTGGCACAGCGACCGCCTGGGGCAACGCTTTACCCATCTGCTCGGCAGCATGATGATCGTCGCCGTATGCTTCCTCGTCATGGCGCTGGCGACGACCCCCGCGCTGATGCTCACCGGCTATCTCGCGCTCGCCTTCTTCTGGCCGGCGGTGACCCTGTCGACCTGCCTCGTCCTGACCGAAGTGGTGCCGTTTCGCATGGTTGCCGTGGCGATGGCGGCGGTGAATACATTGTCCCAGCTCGGCGCCTTCGCGGTGCCGGCGTTGTGGGGCATGAGCAAGGATTCGACCGGCTCCTTCCACCTGGGAATGATGCTCGTGCCCGTCGCCTTTGTCGTCGCGACCGGTATCGGAATCCTGCTGCTGTCCCAGGTTCGGGCGAAGAAGCTCCACACCATCTCCGTGCTCGCCGCCGCCTAGGTTTCGCCCGTCACGGTCTCGAATCTCCTTCGGCCAGCGCCGACGAAAGCTCGACCCGCGAGAGGCTTTGGCAAATGCGATCGATCGGCTATCCTCCTTCCTCGAGGGGGAATGCTTATGCGCTTGATGTCCCGTCTGGCCTGCGCCGCGCTGATGTTGTTGCCAGCCTGTCCCGCCACGGCCCAGGACCAAGCCGATGCCGAGCCCCAGCGCACCCCGTGGCAGGCGCAGATTTACACCAACTTCACCAACTGGACCGAGGAAGAGCTCGCCCAGCGCGACGAGTGGGATCTGGCGCATCGCTGCGGTGGATCGCTGATCGCGCCTGGCTGGGTGCTGACCGCGGCGCACTGCATCAATCAGGCCAAGGTCGATAAAGGCTATCGTGTTCGCCTCGGCGCGCAAAACCTCAATAGCGGCGAAGGCGTGACCTACCGCATCGACCGGATGGTGCGCCACGCCGATTATGATGCGAAGCGGCACTTCAATGACATTGCGCTGGTGCATTATGTCGCCGACGCCGAAACCGATGACAGCGGCCCCGCCGAATTTGCCCCGATCAAGCTCTACGACGGCGATCCGCTGAGCGATGGGGTCGCGGTTTACGCCACCGGCTGGGGCCAGCTCGATGAAGGCAAGGGCACGGGCTTCCAGTCCGAGCTTACTCAGGTCGACCTGACCACGGTCGATTGCGGGACGCTAACCGCCTATCAGGGCAAGACCGACGGCAACATGATGTGCGCCAGTTCCCCCGACAACGACACCTGCACCGGCGACAGCGGCGGGCCGCTGGTCCACGAAGATGGCGATCCGGAACTGGTCGGCATCGTGAGCTGGGGGATCGGCTGCTATCGGCAGGATAGCGCCGGCGTCTACGTGCGCATCGATCGAGACCATTATCGCGACTGGATCGACCGCGCGAGGGCGGCTGATCCGTCGGTCACAACCTTGCGTTAGCGGTCGTCGGGATTGCCGCGATCGTCCGGGTTGCCACGGTCGTCGGGATTGCCGCGATCGTCGGGATTGCCGCGCTCCTGATCTTCGTCATCTTCGGGCGGGCCATTAAGAATGATCGTCATTGCCTTGCTCCTGGTGAGGGGACGAAAGGGCAAGCTGACACGAAAACGCGCGCCGCGATAGGCCTCAGCCGAAACCGAGGTCCCTGACGAGCGCGATGAAGCGTGGATCGCCGGCGACCGGGTCGAGCAACGGGTCGCTGGCGATGGCGGTCAGGCCGGAGTCGCCGACCTGTCGCGCCCGCATGAGCAACGCCATCGCCGCGTCGGCACGCCCGAATTGCGCCATTACCTCGGCCTGCTGGTACAGCGCGGCGTCGCCGACCTGGCTGACCAGCGCCTGATAAGACTTCTCGGCCGCCGCCTGGTTGCCCGCGCGGTGATCGAGGATCGCGAGCGCCGTTAACCGGAACATCGCGCTCGGCTCTTTGGCGATCGCCGCCCGCGCCTCGACGAACCTGCCGAGCTGAGTCAAGCCTAGGCCGAGAAAGGCGTTGGCGTTGCCCATCGCCGGGTTGAGCGCGAGCGCCCGGCGGAAATGCCCGATCGCGCCGGCGTAATCGCGCGTCACGAAACCGATGGTGCCGGCCGCGCGATGGGTGCGCGGGTTGAGCGGGTCGAGCGCAACCGCGCGTTCGATCGCGGCGCGTGCCTCCTTGGGCCGCCGCGCGCGCACCGCGTAAAGCGCATAAAGCAGCAGCGTGTCGGCATCGCCGCTGCCATAGCGATAGGCCGCGTCATAAGATGGCCGCGAGCCTTTTATGTCGAGGTGGCCGGCGAACATCGCAAACCCCAGCGCGAGATGCGCTTCGGCCAGCTTGGGCGCTAGCGCGACGGCCTTTTGCCCTTCGTCGATGGCCATCGCGAAGGTCGGCTTGATTTCGGGCCCCGGCGCATAGGAGCTGGCGATCGACGACAGCACTCGCGACCTTGCGGCATGGGCCAAAGCAAAGTCGGGATCGGCCGCGATGGCATTTTCAAACAGCGCAAGCGCCTGGCGATCTGTCGCCTCGTCCTTGGCCAGATTGTAAAGCGCCTTGCCGCGCAGATAATCCTCATACGCCTGCGCATTGCGCGTGCCGCCAGGCATCGGCGTGCGCACCGCTTCGTGCACCGACATGGCGCTGGCCACGGTTGCCGCAATTTCGCTTTGCAGCGCGAAGATGTCGGTCAGTTTGCGCTCGACGCTTTCCGACCATTCGTTGAATCCGGTCTTGCCGTTGGTCAATGTCGCTGCAATCCGCACGACATCACCGGCGCGCTGGACCGATCCCTCCAGCAGATAGGAAACGCCGAGCCGCGCCGCGATTGTCACCGCATCCTCGACATGATCGCGCGCGGTATTCGACGAGGTCGCGGCCAGCACGCGTAGCGCCGGATTGCGGGTCAATGCCGATCGCACCTCGTCGGTCAGCCCGTCGGAAAGATAGGCTTGGCCGGGATCGCCACCGACATTCTTGAACGGGAGCACCGCGATACTATCGCCGCTGGCGTAACCGCCGAATAGGCCGCGTTGCCAAGCAACTCCGCCCCCCGCCACCGCTATCGCCACCGCGCCCGCACCCAGCGCCAGCACTCCACGACGGCTGGTTGCGACCGGCGCGCGAACCGGCGCGCGCGCTGGGCCGCCGATCGCGGCGCGGATGGCGCGGTCGATTGCCTCGATCTTAGCCACGCTCGGCTTGCCGCGCGAGCCGCTCACATCGATCGTCTGATACTGGCGAAAGCCGAGCGGTGGCTGACTGCCGTCGAGCGACACCGGCACCAGCCGCTTGCGGTCGCGGCCCTGCGCCGCTTCGTCCTGAACCCAGTCGCTCTCGATCGATTTCGCCGACCACAGCACGACCACCGCGTCGGCCGCTTCCAGCGCATCGCGGATTGAGCGCGCGAACTGCGCCCCACCTTCGATCAGCTCGTCCCACCACAAGGTATAGCCGCGTCGCGCCAGCGCCACCGCGAGGTCCTGCGCCTTGAGCCGGTCATCATGTGCGTAACTCAGGAAGATTGCCGGTTGATTCGACTCGGCACTCATCGTTGCCACCCCCAGCTAGCCAAAGGCCTATCGGAAGGAAGCGCCCAAGGGAACCGCCGCCTCAGATCCCGCCCGCGACCGTCACGAAACCCGCGCCCGCGAGCAGCGAGCCAAGTTCGCCCGCGACCCGCTCGGCCTGACCTCCATCCTCCGAGCGGACAACGAAATTGCTCCCCACCTGTCCGTCCTTGAAGAAGGGGTAGCTGCCGATCGACACGCCATCGTTGGCGCGCTCGGTATCTGCAAGGAGCACCGCTACCTCGCTTTCCGGGATAAACCCGCCCAGCGTCACCGACACCAGCGGCCGTCCGCCCTCGAGCGTCCCGGTCAGCGCGTCGAGCATCCCGGCGGTGATGTGCGGGACCCCGGCCATCAGGAACAGATTGCCGATGCGGATTCCAGGGGCGCCCGACATGCGGTTGGGGATCAGCTCCGCGCCTTCGGGCACCCGCGCCATCCTCAGCCGCCCTTCATTGACCCCGCCGCGCCCTTCGTAATAGCGCTCGAGGATGGCTCGCGCCTCGGGGTGGACGACGACCGCGACGCCAAGCGCCCTGGCCACCGCGTCGATCGTGATGTCGTCGTGGGTCGGGCCGATCCCGCCGGTGGTGAAGCAATAGTCGTGGGCGTGGCGCAGCGCGTTGACCGCCTCGACGATGCGCGCCTCGATGTCGGGCACCACCCGCACTTCGGCCAGGCGAATGCCCTGGACGTTGAGCCAGCTCGCGAGCTGGGCGATGTTGCGGTCCTGGGTCCGTCCCGACAAAATCTCGTCGCCGATGACCACCAGCGCCGCGCTCCACACTCTGCTCAACTTCCCTGCCTTCCGTTCGACTTTTGCGCTCCCGCTTATTATCTAGGCGAGATGACCGAATATATCACCGTCGGACCCGAGGACCGCGCAGAGCCGCGCAGCCACGTCATCAAGCTCCACGGGCCCGAGGGCTTCGACGGCATGCGCCGCGCCGGCCATCTCGCCGCCTCGATCCTTGACGCTTTGGTGCCGCATGTCGTTCCCGGCGTCACGACCGGCGAACTCGATGACATCGTCCAAGGCCTGACGATCGCCGGCGGCGGCGTGCCCGCGACATTGGGCTACCGCGGCTTCACCAAAAGCTGCTGCACCTCGATCAACCACGTCGTGTGCCACGGCATCCCCGGCGATAAAACGCTCAAGGACGGCGACATCGTCAACATCGACGTCACTCCTATCCTGGGCGGCTGGCACGGCGACACCAGCCGAATGTATCTGGTTGGCGACGTTCCGATCAAGGCACGGCGGCTGGTCGACGTGACCTATGAATGCCTCATGCTCGGGCTTGAGCAGGCGCGCCCTGGCAATCATCTCGGCGACATCAGCCACGCCATCCAGCAGCACGCCGAAAAACATCGCTACGGCGTGGTCCGCGATTTTTGCGGCCATGGCGTTGGCCGGCTGTTCCACGACAGCCCCGAAGTGGTCCACGCCGGCCGCCCCGGTACCGGCCCCGAGCTTCGGCCCGGTATGTTCTTCACCGTCGAGCCGATGATCAACATCGGCCGCGCCGACGTGAAATTGCTCGACGACGGCTGGACGGCGGTAACCCGCGACCGCTCGCTCTCGGCCCAGTTCGAGCATTCGATCGGCATCACCGACGACGGCCACGAAGTGTTCACCAAAAGCCCCACCGGCCTCGATATGCCGCCTTACGTCTAATTCGTCCCCTGCTTTCGCTGGGGAGGGGGACCAGTGCAACATGGTGGAGCGGCGGCCGTGCACTGCACCGCCCCCTCCGTCAGCCTGCGGCCGCCACCTACCCGTGCCGGTGAGGAACGTCTGCGTCCCAGGCCTTGGTCAACGCCTCGGCGGGCGCGACATCCTCGGGGAAGTCGACCTCGCCCCATTGCTCGCCGGCAATGTCGAGCGTCCACACGTCGCTGGCCTGCGCCAAATGGTGGATGACCCGCAAAAACCAGATGGTCGTTCCCTCGGGCGTCCGCATCGCGGACTCGATAGCCGCGCGGAAGCGGCCAGCGCCGTCTCCGCGGAACGCAAGCAGCCCGATCGACTCCGCGTTAACACCCTGGGAAAGACGCTTGCCGATCGCCCGCAGACGGCCGTCCGCGCCGGCGACGACCTTCATGTCGTCGTCGTCATAGGCAGGCTTGCGATCGATCGTGACGCAGATGCCGTCGCGGCCACGATTGGCGACTACCCGGGCCATCAGCGCATTGCTGACCAGCGTGTCGCCGTTCCATACCAGCACCTCGCCCGCCAGCTCCTCACGGGCCACGTAGAGCGAGCCGAGATTGTCGGCGACCTTGTAAAACGGATTGAAGACGGTCCTCACCGGCGGACCCCCGCTACGCCGGGCGATTGTCGCCTCGACCAAATCGTCGCCAAACCCGGTGACGACCACCGCCTCTTCCACCCCGTTGGCGGCGAGCGTGTCGAGTTGCCGGTCAAGCAGGCTGCGGCCGTTGAATTCGATCAGGCACTTGGGCCGGTCGTGGGTCAGATGGCCGAGACGCGAGCCCTGCCCCGCGGAGAGAATGATTGCCTTCATGGACAGCGCTCTGGCTTTCAAATGCGGCGGCGATTGGGCATGGTGGGATCATGAAAAAGATCGAAGCGATCATCAAGCCATTCAAGCTCGACGATGTGAAGGACGCGCTTCACGAGGTCGGGGTCAGCGGCATCACCGTCACCGAGGTCAAGGGCTTCGGCCGCCAGAAGGGCCATACCGAGCTTTACCGCGGCGCCGAATATGTCGTGGATTTCCTGCCAAAGGTGAAGGTCGAGGTGGTGGTTGAGGACGGCCTTGCCGAGCGCACCGTCGAGGCGATCGAGAATGCCGCCCGCACCGGCCGCATCGGTGACGGAAAGATCTTCGTCACCAAGATCGAAAACGCCATCCGCATCCGCACCGGCGATCGCGGCGAAGACGCGATTTGACCTCCGCCAGACCCGTCTCGATGACCGATCCTTGCGCCGACCCGGAATTGCTTGCCTCGATGGCCCCCGACGACCTGCGCGCGCACATGCGGCGGCTGGGTTTCAAAACCCAGGCCGAGCTCGCCGCCGCGATCGGCGTTTCGCGCTCGGCGGTCAGCCTGTGGCTCGAAGGCAAGGTCGGCGTGCCGCGCCCGGTGGCGATGCTGCTCAGGATGCTCGTTGCGGCGCAGCGCCGGGCGTTTTAAAGGCCGCTTTACCCCCCCGCCGCCATGACATAGGATAATGCCGGTCAGCAAAGGGGGAGATTGAAGATGCGTCATACTCTGCTTGTCGCCGTCGCCACCGTGGCGATCGCCGCGCCCGCCTCGGCCCGCGACCAATCGTTTTACGTCGGCATCGAAGCCGGCGTGCTCAAGGCGCAAAAGAGCCATGTTGACATTATCGACCCGCTGTTCGCCGAACGGGATTATGCGATCGTCAAGCACAAGGCGGGCTATGACGTCGATCTCATCGCCGGCTATGACTTCGGAATGTTCCGGCTAGAGGCGGAAATCGCCCAGAAGCACGCCAGCCACAAGCATTACACGTTCGAAGCGAGGGATCCCGTGCCGATCCAGAGCGGTGCCAACGGCCGCTCCAAGGTGTTTTCGGCCATGGGCAATGCACTGCTCGATTTTGGCAACGACAACGGCCTCGGCTTCTCGGTCGGCGGCGGTCTCGGCTATGCCAAGAGCGACATTTCGCTCCTGCCGACGGTAACGTACATCGTCCCCACCCGCCTCAAGGACAGCGGCCTTGCCTGGCAGCTGCTCGCCGAGGCGCGCTACGCGGTGACCCCCAACGTCGATGTCGGCCTCAAGTACCGCTACTTCAACTCGGGCAGGATCCGCGCTGACGCCAATTACGGCCTCCTCATCGGCGAAGCGCAGACCCGCTTCCGCTCTCACTCGCTGCTCGCCAGCCTGATCTACAACTTCGCCGCCCCGGCTATAGTCGCGCCCCCGCCTCCGCCGCCACCGCCGCCGCCGCCGCCCGCCCCACCGGCGACTCAGACGTGCGCCGACGGATCGGTCATTCTGACGACCGATGTTTGCCCGGCCCCGCCTCCGCCTCCGCCTCCGCCGCCACCGCCACCGCCACCACCGCCAGGTGAACGCGGCTAAGTAAAATCACAGGCGGTGCGCCTACCGGCAGGGCTGGTGCACCGCTCCTTACGACCAGGGAAGGAATCGTTTCATGCTCAGGAATGTTGGACCCGAAGACCGCATTGGCCGCATCGTCGTCGGACTGGCGCTCGCCTTCCTCATCTATCTCGGCACCCTCACCGGCACGGCCGCGATCGTGGCCGGAATTTTTGCCGCGATCCTGGTCATCACCGGCCTGCTCGCGCGCTGTCCCGTCTATAAGATGATCGACGTGGACACGAGCGTCCAGGAGCAATCCTACACCAAGCCGGACGACAAGATCGACTTCTGAACGGGCCATCCGCCAACTCGATTGACGTGAATTCTTCACCGTTGGCGTGACTCCGTCACGCCGCGCTGGAAAGGCTCGCCTCAAGCCGCGGCGGGGGTCGCGGGTGATTCTTTTATCGCACCGATTGGAGCCCGTCATGGCCAGCGCCGTATCGAAAATTCTCAAGCAGATCGAAGAGCAGGAGATCGAATATGTCGACCTTCGCTTCACCGACCCGAAGGGCAAGTGGCAGCATCTGACAATGGTCGCGTCGGTCATCGACGAGGACATGCTGACCGACGGCTTCATGTTCGACGGCTCGTCGATCGCCGGGTGGAAGGCGATCAACGAGAGCGACATGATCCTGATGCCGGACCTCGATGCCGCTTATGTCGATCCGTTTGCGGCGACTCCAATGCTCATTCTGGTGTGCAACATCGTTGAGCCGTCAACCGGGGAACTCTACGCCCGCGATCCGCGCTCAACCGCGACCCGCGCCGAATCCTATCTGAAAGCCACCGGTATCGGCGATACGGTGTTCGTCGGCCCCGAGGCGGAATTCTTCATGTTCGACGACGTCCGGTTCGAGGACAGCTACGCCACCAGTTTTTTCAAGCTAGACGATATCGAGCTGCCGGGCAATTCGGGCCGCGACTATGAAGGCGGCAACCTTGCCCACCGGCCGCGTGCGAAGGGCGGCTATTTCCCCGTCGCCCCGGTCGATTCGGCGGTCGACATCCGCGGCGAGATGGTCTCGACGATGATCGAAATGGGCTTGCCGTGCGACAAGCACCACCATGAAGTCGCCGCGTCCCAGCATGAGCTCGGCCTAACTTATGGCAAGTTGGTCGAAACCGCCGACCGCATGCAGGTCTACAAATATGTCGTCCACATGGTCGCCCAGGCCTATGGCAAGACCGCGACCTTCATGCCCAAGCCGATTGCCCAGGACAACGGCAGCGGCATGCACACCCACATGTCGATCTGGAAGGACGGCAAGCCGCTGTTCGCGGGTAACGGCTATGCCGGCCTCAGCGAAATGGCGCTCTACTTTATCGGCGGCGTGATCAAGCACGCCCGGGCGCTAAATGCCTTCACCAACCCAACCACCAACAGCTACAAAAGGCTCGTCCCCGGCTTCGAAGCGCCGGTCCTGCTGGCTTACTCGTCGCGCAACCGATCGGCCTCGTGCCGCATCCCTTACGGCGCCGGAGAAAAGGCCAAGCGGGTCGAATTCCGCTTCCCCGACGCGATGGCCAACCCCTATCTCGCTTATGCCGCGCTGATGATGGCCGGACTCGACGGCATCCAGAACCGCCTTCACCCGGGCGAGGCGATGGACAAGAACCTCTACGATTTACCCCCGGCCGAACTGGTCAACGTCCCCACCGTCTGCGGATCCTTGCGGGAGGCATTGGGGGCGCTCGCCGCCGACAAGGCCTTCCTGACCAAGGGCGACGTGTTCAGCGACGACCAGATCGATGCCTACATCGACTTGAAGTGGGAAGAAGTGCTGCGCTGGGAAATGACCCCCAGCCCGGTCGAGTTCGACATGTATTATTCGAGCTAACGCCGGTTACCCAATCGTAACCCTCTTCGGCGACAATGACCTCGACATGTCATGCGAGGTCCTAGCGATGAACAAGTTCCGGTCGACATTGCAGTCGGGCAAGCAGGCGCGACTCAGCAACCCGCTGGTTGCCGACAAGCAAGCGCGCGGCGTTGCCGGCGATGACCTCACGTCGGTCCCGGTCGAACGGCACGAGCCGCGCACCGCCGACCACCGTGACGGCGACCGCCATCGCCTGACCGCCGAGCAGGTCCGCCTGACCGTCGCCGGCAAGACCTTGGACGCCGAACTGGTCAACCTGTCGGGCGGCGGAGCGATGGTTCGCGCCGACTTCAGCCCCCGTCTGTGGGACCGGGTCGATCTCCACCTCGGTACCGGCAGCCCGATCGAATGCGCCGTTCGCTGGATCCGCGGCGACCGGATCGGCCTTGAATTCGCCCACGAAACCCAGATCGACTGCAGCCCTGAACAGCGCGACGCGATGCTGCTCGACGTCATCCACCGCACCTTCCCCGAAGTCGCCGCCGTCCCGGCGCCCGAGTGCGAGGCCGTGTCCCACTCGCAACCGGTGGATGTCAGCCGCCGCGGCGAGCGCCGTCATCCGCTGATTTGGAGCGGTCAATTGCTCTACAATCACGACGCGCATCCCGTCCGACTGCGCAACATCAGCGCGAGCGGCGCCTTGGTCGATGGCCAAACCCCCTTGCCCGAAGGCGTCGAGGTGATGCTCGACCTTGGCCAGGGCGTCCAACAATTCGCCACCGTCAGCTGGAACCGTGGCGAGCAGAGCGGGCTGGCGTTTACGACCCCGTTCGACCTCTCCCGCCTGGCCGAGGCCAAGCCCGAGGTCGCGCCCCAGCGCTGGGTTCGTCCCGGCTTCCTCGATCAGGCCCCGAGCCAGGATTCGCCGTGGGCCGAGGAGTGGGACCGCCCGACCATCGAACAGCTGCGCGGCGACCTTGAGGGTTATCTGAAGTATTAGTCGTCAATCAGGCTCGCGGTCTTGGTTTCCGGAAGCATCATGAACCCGATCGCGGCCAGCCCGATGATCGCCGTCAGATACCAGTAAAAACCGCTCTCGATCCCCGCCTGCTTGAACCACAAAGCAGTATATTCCGCCGTACCGCCGAACAGCGCATTGCCGATCGCATAGGGCAAAGCGACGCCCAGCGTTCGGATATGCGGCGGGAACAGTTCGGCTTTGATCAGCCCGCTGATCGAAGTGTAGGCTCCCAGCAGCGTGAGCGGGATCAGCGTCAAGCCGAATGCCGCCCAGGCGCTCGCCGCATGGCTCAGCGCGGTGAACACCGGGACCGACACCAGCATCCCGCCAAAACCGAAGATGTACAGCATCGGCTTCCTGCCCCAGCGGTCGGCGGCCATTCCCCACAGCGGCTGGATGGCCATGAACACCACCAACGCACCGGTCATCACCACCGTCGCCGTGGGCCGGCTGAACCCCGCGGTGTTGACCAGGAACTTCTGCAGATAAGTGGTGTAGGCATAAAACGCGATTGAGCCCCCGGCGCTGATCGCGGCAACGATCAAAAACTGTCGCGGATGGTCGCGCCACAATTTGGTCATCGACGATTTGGGCCGGTCCGCGCTTTGCCGCGAAAACTCGGCCGTCTCGGCCAACCTCAACCGCAGTAGGTAGACCCCCAGCGCGAGCAATGCGCCGATCCCGAAGGCGATCCGCCAGCCCCACGCCTGCAGGCTCGCTTCCGGCATCGCCCACTGGAGGATCAGCACGACGCCGAGCGCGAGCAACTGCCCCCCGATCAGCGTGACATACTGGAAGCTCGCCCAGAACGCCCGCCGCTCCTTGAGCGCCATTTCCGACAAATAAGTCGCGCTGGCGCCATATTCGCCGCCAACCGACAGGCCTTGCAGCATCCGGGCGGCAAGCAACACCGCCGGCGCCAGCCAGCCGGCGCTGGCATAGGTGGGGCAAGCGGCGATCATGAGCGACCCGCCGGCCATTAGCGCGACCGACACGGCCAGACCCGCCTTGCGCCCGTGCCGATCCGAATAAATGCCCATCACCCACGCCCCGACCGGCCGCATGAGGAAGCCGACGGCGAAGATCAGCGCCGCATTGAGCAATTCTGTCGTCGGCGTCTTGCCGGGCAGCAGCCCGGGCGCGAAATAGATCGTCAGGACCGAGTAAGCGTACCAATCGAACCACTCGACGAGATTGCCCGCCGACCCGCCGGCGATGCTAAGCAGGCGACTGCGCGCGGATACGGTGGCGCTCAAGCCGCCGCCCGCGCCCGCTCGGCCCGCGGCCCGGCATAGAGCCAATAAACGACCAGTCCGAACAGGTTCCAGCCGATGAAATAGGTCTGCGTCTTCACCGGCAGGCTGGCGAGTAGATAGAGGCAGCCAAGGATGCCGAGCGTGCCGATCAGCGGCGCCCAGGGCGTGCGGAAACGGCGCACCGCGTCGGGCTGCCGCCGGCGCATGGTCAGCATCGCCGCGCACACCGCGATGAATGCGGTCAGCGTCCCGGCATTGGCCAGCGCGGCGATCTCCGCCAGCGGGAACAGTCCGGCAATGACCGCGACGATGGCCGCGGTGAACAAGGTGATCCGGACGGGCGATCCGCGCGACGAGATTCGCGCCAGCGCGCGCGGCAAGAGTCCGTCGCGGGCCATCGCCAGGAAGATCCGGCTCTGCCCGAAGAAGAATGCCAGGATGACTGTCGGCAGCGCGACGCTGGCCGACAGCGCCAGCAAGCGGGCGGCGTCGGGATGGCCGATCTTGCGCAAAATCAGCGCCAGCGGCTCGGGGCTTTTGGCAAACTCGGCCGGGGGTAGCGCGCCGATCGCCGCCGCCGCGACCGCCAAATAGATGATGATGCACAGGATCATCGAGCCGACGATGCCGATGGCCAGATCGCGGTCGGGATTCTTGGCTTCCTCCGATGCGGTGGCGATGGCGTCGAAGCCATAGAAAGCGAAGAAGATGATCGCCGAGGCCGCCATCACCCCGACTTCGCTCCCCGATGGCCCGCTCTTGACGAAGCCGTAAGGCATGAACGGCTCGAAATGGCTGGGCTGGAACGCCGGCAACGCCAATGCCACGAACATCGCCAGCGCGGCCAGCTTGACCACCACCAGCAGCGCGTTGAACGTCGCGCTTTCGCGGGTGCCGAAGATCAGCAAGCCGGCGACCACGGCGATGATGACGATCGCCGGGAAGTTCAGAATACCGCCCAGTTCCGGTCCATTGGCGAAGGCGAACGGCACCCCCGCGAGCGGCGACGCATAGCCCGACCAACCGACCGCCACCGCGCTCACCACCAGGCTATATTCAAGGATCAGGCTCCACCCGACGATCCACGCGATCAGTTCGCCGAACACCACATAGCTGTAGGTGTAAGCGCTGCCGGAAGCGGGGATCATCGTCGCCACTTCGGCATAGGCCAGTGCAGCGCAGGCGCAGATCATCCCGGCGATGGCGAAGCTCAGCATCACCCCGGGCCCGGCCTTGCCCGCGCCGACCCCGATCAGGGTCAGAATGCCGGTGCCGACGATGGCGCCGACCCCCAGCGCGATCAGGTGCGGCCATCCGAGGCTCGCCGTCAGCCGATGCTCCTCGGGCATTTCATGGCGCGGCACCACCGCCTTGCGCACGTTCCAGTTCTTCATCCCCGTTCCCCCGAAACTCGATCAATAATCCTTCGACACGCGGACATTGGCGCTGGTCCGCCCGATGGTCGAGACCGACGACAACAGCGACAACCAGCGGGTCACCTGATATTCGATCCGCGTCGCCGAATAGCCCTGCCCGTCGGTGATTACTTCGACGAACAGTTTGCGGCCAATATATTTGCCGGCGGAAATCGCTGTCTTTTGCCCGGTGGCGATGTCCGCCGGCAGGATCCGCAGCCGATCGAGCCCGACCGCGCGGCGCACCGCGTTGATCGGATCGAGGCTGCCCGATCCCGATTGCAGCGCGGCGATTGCGCTGGCCAACTGAAGCGCCTCTGGCGCCGACAGGTTGGTAATCGAGGTGCCGAACAACAGCCGCGACAAAAGCTCGTCCTGGGGCAGCGCCGGGACCGAGGTGAAGGCGATTTCCGGATGGAGTCCGGTGCCGCGCACGCTCACCGAAGCGTCTACCCCCTGGACCTGCGCCTGGGCGTGGATGTCGAGCAGCGGGTCGGGCGGGCTTTCGCCCCGGAATCGCATCGTCCCGCGGTCAAGCCGGAAGGCCCGCCCGGCAAACTCGTAATCGCCGCGCACCAGAGTCGCCGTGCCGGTCGCGGCGGGGGAATCCGCGCTGCCGCCGATCGCCAGCCTGGTCCGCCACCGGCTGTCGATGCCGAGCCCGCGGACGACCAGTTCGCCGGCCACCTTCAAATCGAGCTTCCACGGCGTCAGCTGGGCGATCTCGATCACCTCGGCCGGGTCGATGTTGATGTCGCGCACCTTCAATTGCGGTACTTTCGACGCGGCGCTTGCCCGGCCCAGGGTGAAGCTGCTGCGGTCGAGCCTCAAGTCACCCGAGATCACCCCACCGCGCCCCGACGAGCGGATCTTGAGCGGCCCGGTGACGTCGGCCGACAGGTCGTCGCGGTCGAGCAGCCGTGCCTTCACGGCGTTGAACGCGAGGTCGAACGCCGCCACCCCGCCGCTGAAATCGACCGTGCCGTTGCCGCTGAGGCCGCCGCCGCCCGGCGTCGAGCCGCGAATATCGCTCAGCACCAGCTTCGGCCCGGCGAAGCGCCCGTTGGCGGAAAGGCCGGTAATCACCGTCCCGGTCACCGCGCTTTCGATCCGCGCGCCGCTGGCCTTCAGCGATCCGCGGATTTGCGGGTCGACCAGCCGCCCTCCGATGTCCGCCCCGATCGCCACCGGCCCACTGAGGTCGAACACTTCGACCCCTGACAGCCGCCACAACGTGTCGGCCGGGCCGGCGTAGCGAACTTGCAGCATCATCGGCGCATTGAGCAGCGCCGCCACCGTCGGCCCGCCGCCCAAGGGCGCGAACCGCCCCTGCGCCCGGCCGATGGTCTTGCCGCCCGACACCGCGACCGCGCGGAACGCCGCCTGGCCGCCGTCAATCACCCCGGCGAAGCCCATGTCGATCGGTTGCGACGACAGCACTAGCCCGGCGCGGCTTAGCCCACGGACCTTGACGTCGGCGCGGCCGCTCGGCCGTCCGCCTTCGCCGATGCGATAATCGATCCGCCCGCTGGCGACGCCCGCCAGGTCAAGCTTGGGCCACAGCATGTCGAGCAATTGCAACGGCATTGCGGAAACATCGGCGTGAAGCTCCGAACGCGTTCCGGTGCGGCCCGACAGCGTCCCGACCCCGCCGCCAAAGCGCACCCGGGTCGGCGCCACGGCCCAGCCGTCGCCGTCGCTGGTGACGACCATCGGACCGTCGATGATCAAAGGCCGGCGGTCGATCGAGCCGCGCCCGGTCAGGCTGACCCGCCCCGGCGCGATCTGGGCCAGGGTGACGAATTCAAACGCGTGTTCACGCCGGCCGGCGAGCGCCGCGCGCACTTCGCCCGCGCCGTTGACCAGCTTTGCGTTGGCGGTCAGCCGCGCCAGGCTGAGATTGCCGCGCTTGAGCCCGCGCGCGGTGACCGTCCCGTCGATGGTGGTGCGATTATCGGCAAGCAGGATATGCCCATCAATCCGGCCTGCGGCGACGACCGTATCGGGCGGCCCTGGCAGCGTCGCATTGGCCAGCGTTAAATGGGCCTCGATGCCCTGGTCCATGCCCTCGGGCGCGAACTGCAGACGCCCATCGATCCCCCCGCCGGCGAGATCTAGCTGCCCGGTGAACCCGCCCGGGTCGCTTCGCAGCGCGCCATGCGCGACCGTCCCGGCGACCCGCAGCGCGGCGACCTGGATTACCGCCCGAGCGGCGTGGGGCAGCAGGATTTGCCCATCGGACGTGAACGGCCCGAGCCGCGACCCGCCGGCCGCCTGATAGTCATAGCCGTCCGTCGTTGGCGACAACGACAGGCGCATGGCGTTGACGCCCATCGCTTCGTTGGGACGATCGAGCAGCAGCTCGACCTTGGGCCGCTCGATATGCCCGTCGAGAACCATCCTGAGCGCGCCATATTGCGCTTGTTTGCCTCGCGCCTCGATATGGAAAGTGCCGTCGCGACGGCGGTAGCCCTGGCCCGACAGCCTGAGCTTGGGTGAGTAGAGTTGCAAATTGGTCAGGTGCAATACGCCGTCCCCGCCGCGCTCGAGGTCGCTGGTGATCCGCGGCAGGCCGCCGGTCAGTCCCAGGAAGAAGCTGTTGTCGAGCCGCCGCACCCACGCTTCGGCCTTGCCGACAACATGCGCCCTGCCGTCGCTGCCCGGGACGACGTGCAGTCTGGTCTCGACATCGACGATGCCGATCCCGGGAATCAGGTAACGCTTCATGCCCCCGGCGAGGGTGATGTCGAATCGCCCGGTCGCGAGGTCGATCAGCAGCGCCATCTTGCCACTGACCTTGTCGCTCTTGAGCGCCAGGTCGTCGCCCCGCACCAGCTTTGGCGTGATCGCCAGCATCCCCTCCAGGCTGATGTTTCTCAGGATTCCGCCGGCGACGTCGCCGATGCCGGTGATCGCCCGCGCCTGCAGCCGCAGCGGCACGCGCAGCGGCCACGGCGCCAATCGCCCGCGGCCCTCGGCGCGGACGTCGAGAAAGCCGGTGCTGTCGAACGCCACTTGCGGACTGGTCAGGCGATAAGCGTAATTTGCCGTCGCGAACGGCCCGCTAAGCGTCCACACCATCCGAACGCTGCGCCCGCTCATGTTCGGGAACAAGGCGCGCGGCTGGAGGAGGTCGAGCCCGACAATGACTCCTTGATAGCGGTTGGCGGCCAGGTCGAGCGTGCCCCGAGCGACCGCTCGCAGCGCCGGCGACAACAGCCGCAGCTGGCCATTGAGCTGCCGGTCCTTGAGCTGCCCGCGTCCCGACACCCGCATCGTCGGGCTCGATAGCCGCTGCAGCTTGCCGGTGACGAACGGCGCTGGCCTCAGCGTCCCGGACAAGGCGTAAGTCCCGGCGGCGTTGGTCAGCGTTAGCCGCCCCGCCTCGATTCCGGACAATTTCAGAACCGCCAGGCCGTTCCACCGCGCCCAGCCGCCCTTACCGGTAACGATTGCCTGCAGTGGCCGCTTCGATCCGAACAGCGCCGGCAACAGTCCGTTGCCGGGCGCCGTGGCGCGCACTTCAAGGTCGAACCTGTCGCGATCAGGCTCGGCGTCGATCATCACCGCCAGCCGGTCGCCTCCGTTGAGCGCGCCTTTCAGCGTCACCATCGCCCGTCCGGCGCGGAGCTCGGCACTGCCGACCAGCCGCCCGACCTGTTCACGGCCGCCGACCGCCTTGCCGACCTCCAGCCGTTGGATGTCGAGCCGGCCGATGTGGATATCGAAGCCGGGGAGGATCGGCCCCTTCTTGCCGCTCGGCTTCAGGTGCGGCAGCCGCTCGAGCCGCACCTTGTCGGCTGTCAGCCGGTCGATGTGCAAGCTGTTGTAGAGCCAGGCACCGGGCGCCCAGTCGAGGACAATCTCGGGGCTGGTCAGGAACACGCCTTGGCCATCGGCCACGGTGACGGTCTTGAGGTGTGCCTCGCCGAAGATCGAGCCGTCGATCCGGCCGATGCGGATCCTGAGGCCGGTCGCGGTCTCCAGCGCGGCGATGCGGTCGACCAAAAAACGGTGGCCGGGCGCGGTGTCGATCAGCACCAAAGCGGCGGCGAGCAATATGGCCAGCGCGGCGAGCAGCGCGATCAATTCGTTGATCAGCCGCCGCCCCCATGACCGCCTGACCACGACCAGCGTGCTATCCCCCTCGGCCACCCCCTAGAACGCCTGGCCGAGGCTGACGGTGACCGCGATCCGGCTGTCGCCCGTTTGCCGATTGAGCGGCGTGCCGACATCGATGCGGATCGGGCCGAAACTCGAATAATAACGCGCGCCGAGCCCGGCGCCGAGCTGCCAGTGGCCAAAGTCGGGTTTGGCCCCGGTCGACAGCGTGCCGCCGTCGAGGAACGGGACGATTCCGAAATTGCCGAATCGGACGCGGGCCTCAAGCGCGAACTCGGCCAGGCTGCGCCCGCCGATCGGTTTGCCGTCGGCGTCCTGCGGGCCAAGCCGCTGATAGCCATAGCCGCGCACCGACCCGCCGCCGCCGGCATAGAAGCGCCGCGACGGGGCGATGGTGTCCCGGCTCGCGCCGATGATCGTCCCCACCCTTACTCGCCCGGCGACCACCGTGCGGCCGCCAATCGGGTGATAGGCGCTGGCGTCTATCTGCGCCTTGCCATAGCCAAACGCGCCGCCCTGAAGCGACAGCTCGGGGCTCAGCCGGCCGCCAAGCCGGAAGCCGCGGGTCGGGTCGAGCAGGCTGTCGGACCCGTCATAGCCAAGGCTCATTGGCAGCGCCCCGATGAAGAAGGTCCGGTGCCTCGCCTCGCCAGTCGCGGCGATCGTGTCGCGCTCGTCCGACGCCAGCAGTTCTGCGCCGATGCTCCACGTCCATTTCTTCTGCCAGATGAAATTGCTCTGCCGCTCGATTCCGCCGGTAAGCGAGAAAGTCTTGGCGCCAAAGGCCACGCGATCGACATGGCTGGCCGAGATCTGGGCGAAGGCGACCTGGTCGCGGCGCATGAAATTGTTGCGCCGGACAGTCACTGCGGCAAGCTGCTCCTGCGTCCCCGCCACCGCCCTCAGGGTCAGCGCGCCTTCGGGGTTGAAGAAATTGCGGTGCTGCCAGCTTGCCTCCGCCCGAACGCCCTCGCCGGTGCCATAGCCGAGTTCCCCGGCGATCGTCCGCATCGGCGCAGGTTCGAGCCGGACCGCCAGGTCGATCGTCCGCCCGCCGTCGGCCGGGACCAGCTTGACCTCGGCTGACGCCACCAGTCCCGTAGCCACCAGCGCCCGGCGCAAATCATCGACCTCGGCCCGGTCGAACCGGTCGCCACGCTTGAACCGCGCGATCCGTGCCACATGGTTGGCCGAGAAAGGCGGCTTTCCGCTGACCCGGATCTGGCCGAACCGCGCCACCGGGCCGGGGGTCACCGGCAGCACCAGCCGCGCTTCCTGCGCCTGGTGGTCGATGACGATGTCCTGCTCACCGACCGCCGCGGTCGCGAAACCGCGCGCGCCGAGTTCGACCTGCAGCGCGAGGCCCGCGGCGATGACCTTTTCCGCCACCACCGGATCGCCGGGCTTGATCGCGAAGGCGTCACGCAGTCGTTTGGCCTCGCTCCCGGCCGCGTCCAGCCCCGGCAGCTCGACCGAGGTAAAGCGATACCGCGCGCCCGGCGTCGCCCCCATGATGACGGCGAGTTTGCCGCCCTCGGCGGTAATGGTCGGATCGACCGCCGCGTCGTAATAGCCATGCGCCTGGAGCAATTCGGTAAGTAGGTCGGCATCAGCCCGGGCGCGACGGTCGATCTGCGCCGCGTTGACCGGCTTTCCCTCGCCCTCGACCAGCGCCGACTGCGCGTCGAACGCCTTGCGCACGCTCTCCGCATCCTCGATCCCGCCAAGTCCGGCGAAGGCGACGCTGTAGCGCCGTAGCGTCCCGCTATCCTCGATGCCGGGGGCGGAGGCTACGCTAGGCAGCGTTACCGCGACATCGGACGGCGTGGGCGAATTTTTGTCGGGCGTGGCCATGTCCGGCCACGCCACACCAAGGCCGGGCATCGGGTCGAGCGGGGCCGAAGGATCGATGTCGGCGGTGTCGCGTGGCGGAGCGGTTGGCAAAGCCGGCTGTTGGGCGGCAAAAGCACGCGGAACCGCCGCGCCCAATTGGACGCCTGCCGCGAGCAGGATGATCGCGGCCCCCCGACCAGTCGAGCGTGATACCATGAGCGCAAGCCTAGCACGTGCGCCCGCGCGCGCCAGTCCCACCGGCACGCCTCACCGCTCGGTTAGTGGATGGTGCCGCTCACTTCGTCGCTGGCGAGCGTCGCGATGACCCGTTCGATCTGCCGCCAGTGGCAGAAACGCACGACATTGCCGTCGTTGCGGCTGCGCTCGGCGCGGATGGCGGCTTCAAACCCGGCGTCGTCGCCATAAGAGTCGATCAATTGATGCGCGTCGGCCAAGGCGCCGCGTCCGGTGATGAACGGCAGGATGAACGGCGTTTCCATTCCCCAGGACTTAACCCGGCGGCCCTTTCGGCCCGGCGCACAAGCGCGGTCAACGCCTCGCTAACCATCGTTCCCTCACGCTGGCGCCGCGCCGCGCGTCGTGGCATTGGGCGGCGCATGGCCACTCGCACCCCCGCCGCCGGCGGTTTCTTCCTGATCGTCGCGATCCTCGCCGGCACCGCCTGGGGCGTCTCCGTCGGCCAGGAAATGAAGGGCATTCTACTCGGTACGCTCGCCGGCATCGTCATTGCGCTCGCTGTGTGGCTGATAGATCGGCGAAGGAATCCCAACCGATGATCGATCCGGCCATCCGCGACTTTCATTTCCACCTCTATTACGACGCCGACGAGGTCGATCTTGCCCGGCGCATCGGAGAAGCCGTACGCGACCGCTTCGGGGTGGCGATGGGCCACCTCCACCTCCGCCCGATCGGCCCTCATCCGCGCGGCAGTTGCCAGCTGACGGTGCCGACCGATCGCTTCACGGAGGTTGCCACCTGGCTGTTACTTCACCGCGAGGGTCTCACCGTGTTCGCCCACGCCTCGACCGGCAACGACCTCGCCGACCACCGCGACCATGTCCTGTGGCTCGGGCCAAGCGAGCCGCTCGACCTCGGCATCTTCGGCTAGGCGACCCGCCCGCCGGCCCAAATCACCCGGCCGATCAGGTCGAATTCGTCAAGGTTGCGATTGGGCCAGTCGGGATAGGCCGGGTTGTCTGACTGAACCGTCACCTGCCGGGCAAAAG
>JBDSMA010000239.1:0-6813 GCA_039916085.1 Sphingomicrobium sp. | reverse complement strand
ATGGGTACGGCGCTTGGGGATCACGGCAATGCTGTCGAACGCCAGATCCATCAGCATCGACTTGCCGCGCCCCACCCCGCCCCACAGATAGACACCGCACGGCCGTTCGGGCCGACCGAGCATGCGCGTGAGGAAAGCTCTACCCGAGCCGGCGTCAGCCATGTCTGCGGCGAAACGGTCGAGCGCGGCGACGGCGCTCTTCTGATCGGGATCGGGTTTCAATTCCCCGCCCGCGACCATCGCGGCATAGGCCGTGCCGACCGGGCCGGTCATGAGTCCTCGCGCGCTTCCTTGCCTCGAATGCGCTTCAATGTGCCGGTGAAGCTGTGAGTCGTCACGCCGTCCTGCTCGCAATGCCCGGACAGGAAGACGTGCCCACCCTTGGTCTCGCCGACCAGCCGGACGAGGGCGTCCAAGGGCACGCCGATCCGCCCGCGCGCGATAAAGTGGGTGGCGCAGTCGAGCGTCACATAATGGCCCTCACCCATGCCGCAGATGCGCCCGCCGGCGAACAGCGCCATGTCGATGAAACTCATCACCGCGCCGCCGTGGATCGAGCCGCCGAGGTTCAAATGCACTTTGGTCGGGAACATGCGGATTCGCGCCATGCCTTCGCCTTCGGGGCGAAAGATCAGCTTGCCGGTCGCGGCGGCGAAGGTGTTCGCGGGAAATGCGCCCCAGCTGTACCAGCCGTCCTGCCCGGCTTCGGGCTTGGCGCCGCTCGGGATCCGCGGCGTCCGGGAATCGCTCAAACCGCATACCCTTCGTGACGCGTCATCAAACGGCAAATCCTTGCAGGCGCGCCATCAAGCCGCGCGCTCCGCGATCAGTTTTTTGGTCTCGGCGATGGCCTTGGCCGGATTGAGGCCCTTGGGGCAGGCGTTGGCGCAGTTCATGATCGTGTGGCAGCGGTAAAGGCGGAACGGGTCGTCAAGCTGGTCGAGGCGCTCTCCGGCCGCCTCGTCGCGGCTGTCGGCCAGCCAGCGGTAGGCCTGGAGCAGGATGGCCGGGCCGAGGAACTTGTCGGCGTTCCACCAGTAACTGGGGCACGCGGTCGAGCAGCAGGCGCACAAGATGCACTCGTAAAGACCGTCGAGCTTGGCGCGGTCTTGCGGCGACTGAAACCGCTCCTTGCCCGAGGGTTCGGGCGTCGACGACTTCAGCCACGGCTGGATCGAGGCATATTGGGCATAGAAATGGGTCATGTCGGGGACGAGGTCCTTGACCACCTCCATGTGCGGCAAGGGCGTGATGCGGATTTCGCCCTTCACGTCGTCGATGGCGGTGGTGCAGGCGAGGCCATTCCTGCCGTCGATGTTCATCGAGCATGAGCCGCATATGCCTTCGCGGCACGAGCGGCGGAAGGTCAGGGTCGGGTCGATCTCGTTCTTGATCTTGATGATCGCGTCGAGCACCATCGGCCCGCATTTGTCGAGGTCGATGGTGTAGGTGTCGTAGCGCGGATTGCCGCGCGTATCGGGATCGTAGCGATAGATTTTGAACCGCTTGAGGCGCTTGCCCGCCTCGGCCTTATAATCGCGGCCTTTGCCGATCCTGCTGTTCCTGGGCAAAGTGAATTCGGCCACGCAGCGTCCCTTTTCGCGAAATTCGACTGGCGCCGCCGCTACCATGCGACCCGCACGGTTTCAACGTCGCCGCAGTCTTGCCACCGCCAGGACCACGCCTTAGCGCCTGCCCATGATCCGCATTGCCTTCCTCGCCACCGCGCAAGCGCATCAATTCCTCCACTTCATCCCGGCGGCGCTGGAGCTGGCCGGGCGCGAGGGGGTCAGCGTCGACGTATTCTCGGCCAGCCGGGCCGGTCTGGATTTCATCCGCCGCTACGACCCCGAGGGCCGGATCGGGTTCCACCTGATGAAAACGCCGGTTTGGCGCCCGGACGGGCTGTTCAACGCCCCGTCGCGCCGGCTCGCGCTGGAACTGCACTGGCGCAAGCTGCGCAGCTTCGACGCGGTGGTGACGACCGAAACATCGAGCTCGGTGTTGCGCAGCGGGCGCCGCCTGAACCGGCCGATGATCGAAATCAAGCATGGCGCGGGCGACCGGGCGGGCGGCTACAAGAGCGCACACAGCGCCTTCGACCTGGTGCTGGTTGCGGGCGACAAGGATCGCGAACGAATGATCGCGATGGGCCTCGTCCGGCCCGACCGGGTCAAAGTCGCCGGCTACGCCAAGTTCGAATTGAAATCGCCCGACGCCGAGCCGTTTATCGACGGCAAACCGCTCGCCCTCTACAACCCTCATTTCGACCGCAAGGTATCGAGCTGGTACGCCCATGGCCGGAGCTTCATGGCTGCCGCCGCGGTAATTCCGGAATGGAATTTCCTGGTCGCGCCGCATGTCAAGCTGGCCAGCGGCCGGTCGCTTGGAGTTGCTCCCGCGCCCAATATCCGGATCGACCCGGGCAGCACCCACTCGATTGACATGAGCTACACCCGAGCCGCCGACGTCTATATCGGAGACGCGTCGAGCCAGGCCTATGAATTTATCCGCAAGCCGCGACCGTGCATCTTCCTCAACCTCGATCACCGCGCGTGGCAGGACGACCCGTCCTATGCGCATTGGCGGCTTGGCCAGGTGATCGGGAATTTGTCGGACCTGCGCCCAGCGCTGGAGCGGGCCGAGGCGATGCAAGAACTTTACGCGCCGTTGCAGCGCGCGGCGCTGGCCCATTCGATCGATCAGTCACCAATCCCCGCCTCGGTCAGGCAGGCCGACGCAATCCTCGAATTCATCATCAACGACAGGCGCTAGACGCGCCGGCGACGTTCAGCGCCGACCCTTATCGACGCCAAGCATCATCGCGGCCGCCTGCGCGAACCACGCGCGGCCGCGGCGGTTCGCGGCGGCGCGTGTCAGCCGGGAATTGACGAACCGGTTGAGCGCGAATGCCCGGTCGGACCCGCGCACCGCGGCCAAGCACGCCCGCAGCCACATTCTGCCGCTGACAAAGGCAAGCGCTTCGGGGTCGTAGACAGCGGCGGCGCGATTGGCCGCGCCGATCCGCATCAACCAATGTTCGCTCCAATCAAGGAACTCGCGGTCCATGGCGCGCGCTTTGATGTTGCCGAGTGTGACGTGGCGGTCGATCTCGTTTTCGGTGACGGCAATTTCAAGGGCGGCAAGCAGGCGGCGGGCAATAGCCGCGGTGCGATCGCGAATGGCAGGAGATTCGCGGTGGATGGTCTGGCCCGCGTGCAGCCGCCGGTCGACGAGGATGACGGGGAGGTTGGCGACACCGTGATCGGCGGTCAACCGGACGAACATGTCGATGTCTTCGCACACCGGAAAGGACGCGCTGTACGGATAGGCCTTGAGGATGTCGGCTCGGCCCATGATCGAAGATTGCTGGAAAGCGGACCGGAACAGCAATTGGGCGCGAATATCCTCATGCTCGAGCATCGGCACGCGCGCGCCGCGCCGCACCTGTCCGTCCTCTGCCATCCGCCCGGCACAGCCGCCGATCATGGCCAAGTCCGGATTGGCGTCGAGGAACCGCGCCTGGGTTTCCAGGCGTCCGGGACGGGCAAGGTCGTCGCTATCGAGCCAGGCGATATATTGTCCGCGCGCCGTCTCCAACCCGCTATTGCGCGCGGCCGGAATGCCGCGATTGGATTCGTGCCGAATCAGCCGGATGCGAGGGTCGCGCAGCCGCTCGACGACACCGGCGCTGTCGTCGGTCGACCCATCGTCGATGACGATGATCTCGAGATTGTCGACCGATTGCCGCGCCAGGCTGCCGATTGCCGCGGCGATCATCGGCGCGCGGTTATAAACGGTAACGATGACGGAAATCATCGCGGAATCGATGCCTCCCTTCCCCCGACGGTCACGGCGCCGGTTCGACCGGGTCCATCAACCTGCGGGTCAGGTAGATCATTTCCAACGCCTGGGTGCGCGCCGCCTGGCGCAGGTTGGCACCCGCCGAGTGGCCGCCTTCCGTATTTTCATAATAATAAAAGGGCAGCCCCATCTCCTCCATTCGCGCGGCAAATTTCCGCGCGTGCTGCGGGCCGACCCGGTCGTCCTTGGTCGTGGTGAAAATGAACGGCACCGGGTAGGCAACGCCCTTGTGAAGGTTCTGGTAGGGAGAGACCTTCTCCCAGAAAGCGCGCACGGCTGGGTCCTCGACGTTACCATATTCGCCTTCCCACGAGGCGCCGGCGGCGATCTTCGAGATACGGATCATGTCGAGCAACGGAACGTCGATCACCACCGCGTGCCACAATTCGGGATGCTGCGTAAATTCAACCCCCATCAGCAGCCCGCCGTTTGAGCCGCCACGAATGCCGAGGCGGCGCGCGCTGGTTACCTTCGAGGCAATAAGATCGCGCCCGACGGCGGCGAAATCGTCATAGATGATCTGCCGCTTCACGCCGAGCCCGGCTTCGTGCCACGCCGGCCCGAACTCGCCGCCGCCGCGGATGTTGGCAAGGGCGAACACCCCGCCCTTTTCAAGCCACAGCTTGCCCGTCCCCGCCGAATAGGTCGGCGTCTGACTGACCTCGAACCCGCCATAGGCATAGAGCAAGGTCGGATTGCTGCCGTCCAGCTTGATATCGCGGCGGTGAACCAGGAAATATGGAATCCGCGTGCCGTCGCTGGACACCGTTTCGCGCTGCTCCGCGACCAGGCCGGATGCGTCGAATTTGGCTGGCTGCTGGCGGATCTGGCGGGACGTCCCGGAGCCCGCGTCCACCAGCCATTGCGACGGCGGAGTAAGGAAACTCGTCACACTCATCAGCGCGCGATTGTCACTCTTGCTGGTATCGACAACCGCAACGGTCGAATTATCGGGCAATTTCAGGTCCGTTCGCTGCCAGCTGCCGTTCGGGTCGGGTTTGAACAGCAAGGTCCGCCCACGCACATTGTCGAGGGTCGAGGCCAGCAGCATGCCCTTGGTTGCGCTTGCACCCTGCAGCGCCTCGCGACCAGCCGGAGCATAAATGAGGGTGGGATGCAGATGCGCCGGATTGGCTTTCAATGCCGCCAGATCGACCGACAATAGGGAGCCAGCCGGGAAAGGCCGGGTCACGGCGGCCGGCTTCCACGACTCCTGGGTCTGGATGATCACCCGGCCGTCGATCAGATCGATCAGACTGGCTTTTTCGGGCAATCCGAGGCGCCGCGGCCCCTTCGGCCCGAGCAGGAAATTTTGCGAATGGAAGAAGTCGGTCGACCGGGACACGAAGGAAAGCGTGCGGCCCTGCCCATCGCGAAGGACTGCGCCCGACGCCGCAACATCGTCCACCGTGCCACGATAGACTTCCTTTGCCGCCGATAACGGCTGGCCCCGGCGAAGGCGCTTTACGACATAGGCATAGCCCGATTTGGTCAGCAGGCCCGGTGTCCATTCGCGACTGACCAGCAGTTCGTCCTGGTTGACCCAACTGGCGTCCTGCTTGCCCTTGGGCAGGACGAACCCGCGGGGAACGAACTTGCCGGTAACCAGGTCAAATTCGCGAATGGTCACGGCGTCCTCGCCTCCATCGGACAATCGGACCAGGCAACGCCGCTCGGCCGGCCGCGCGCAGGAAGCGCCTTCCCATACCCAGTTGGCCTTTTCGCTCGCTGCCAGCGCGTCGAGGTCGAGCACCGTCTCCCACTGAGGGGCGGCGGTGGCGAAGCTCGCTGCACTGGTCCGGCGCCAGATGCCACGGACATGGTCGGCGTCCTGCCAGAAATTATAGATTTTCCCGCCGATGAACGAGCCCGTCGGATTGCGATCCTTGGCCTCGGCAATCGCCAGCGCCTGATCATAATAAGCCTGGTAGCGCGGATCGGCTTCGAGCGCGGCGACGGTCTTGGCGTTGTGCGCCTCGACCCATGCCATCGCCTTGGGCGACGAGACCTCTTCCAGCCAGATGTAGGGGTCGTCCGCCACTTGCGCCATCGCCCCACCGTTAAATCCAATTGTCGCGGCCAACGCCAGCAAAGCCAGTTTCGTCATACCCATCATCAATCCTTTTCGCGCCGGGCATCGAAGCGGGGCGCGGCTATGTCAATCGGCGCCCAACACCTTCGCCGCCGCCAGGACTTCGGCGGCGTGACCAGGCACCTTGACCTTGCGCCACGCGCGGATGACCCGGCCATCGGCGCCGATGAGGAAGGTGGCGCGCTCCATCCCCATATATTTGCGGCCGTACATGGATTTTTCGACCCAGGTGCCGAAGGCGTCGCTGACCGCCCCGTCCTCGTCGGAAACGAGCGGGACCTTGAGGTCATATTTGGCGATGAATTTGTCGTGTTTCTTCATGGCGTCGCGCGACACGCCGACGATTTTGGCGCCGGCCGCGGCGAATTCGCCGGCGAGTTCGGTAAAATCCTGCGCCTCGCGGGTGCAGCCCGAAGTGTCATCCTTGGGGTAGAAATAGAGTATCAGCGGCCCGCCTGGGTCGGCGAGGTTGAGGGTCGAGCCATCGCTCAGCGCCATTTTCAACGAAGTTACCTGGTCGCCGACATCGATCATTCGTCCGTCTCCCTTACCGCGGTCCAGCGCGCGCCGATCCTGTGCCGCGCCTCGGCGATTGCCGCAAGTAGTGCGCCCCAGTCGGCATGGCCGCACAAAGCGGCGACCAAGGCGCGCGACTGCGGCGCCGGCTCCATCCCGCCCGGCGCGACCAGGCGGAGGACGACGAGCACTCGGCTCAGCAGACGCAAATCCGGGTCGGCGGCTTCATCGATCAGCCCGGCCGCCGCCAGATCGCCGAGCGCCACCTCGAGCCGTGGATCGAGACCGACATGGCTGGTCAGCTGAAGCGTGTGGACGGCGAATTCGAGGTCGACCAGTCC
>JBDSMA010000238.1:0-2071 GCA_039916085.1 Sphingomicrobium sp. | reverse complement strand
CCTCTGACGCCACAAACGTCAGGTGGGAACCATATGCACCGGACCAGGGTCCGGACAGGGACAGCTCCCTAGGATATTTAATCGCCTCAGGGATGTTCGTAAGCTCGTACGAGGCAGTACCCGTCACCTGTCAATCTAGGCGCTGATGGCGCTTTTCTCAAGTGTGTCGGCAAGTGCTTCGAGGCGTTCGGCGAGACGCTCGGCGCGGTTGACCAGTGCCGGATCGGGGCCGGTGTCGACCAGCTCTGCCCGTCCATCGACGATCTGGTCGGCAAGCAGCAGCGCGGCGAACAGCAATTGGCGCGATTCGCTCAAGGTGCCGAGCCCGGCGATCGCCTCGCGGCTCTTGGCATCGACCAGGGCGCCGGCGGCGCGCAGATTCTCCTCTTCCCCGGCGCGGCAGGCGACGCGGTAGGCGCGCCCGGCGATGGTCAGATCGACTTCCGCCATCAGCGCTGTGCCCCGGCCTGCTGGATGATGTCGTCAAGTTCGGCGACAACGGCGGCGACCTTCGATCGCAGCGCGTCGTCGCGGCCGGCGGCGGCGCCGCGGTCGTCGCGCGAGCGCTCGATCCGCAGCAGGGCGCGTTCCGAGCGGTCGAGCGCTTGATCGAGTGGTGAAAGGCTCATGACGCAAGGCCTAGGCAAAGTGAAAGCGCGGGGCAAGCAGGGCGGCGAAGGTTGACGCTGTCGAGCGATGCGACAATAGGCACCAGACCATCGGCCAGCCGAGTCTCTTCACGCGGCCGAGCCTCTGGGAGATTCCATGCCGACTCAACGCCGACTCGCCAACGCTATCCGCGCCCTGGCGATGGATGCGGTCGAAGCCGCCAATTCGGGTCACCCGGGCTTGCCGATGGGCATGGCGGATGCCGCGACCGCGCTGTTTACGCGTCACCTGAAATATGACCCGGCGGACCCCAAATGGCCGGATCGCGACCGTTTCGTGCTGTCGGCCGGGCATGGGTCGATGTTGCTCTACGCGCTGCTGTACCTGACCGGCTATGCCAAGCCGACGATCGACGACATCCGGAATTTCCGCCAGCTCGGCAGCCCGTGCGCCGGTCATCCTGAAAATTTCCTGCTGCCGGGCGTCGAAGCAACCACCGGTCCGCTCGGTCAGGGGCTGGCGATGGCGGTCGGCATGGCGGTCGCCGAACGGCATCTTAACGCGGTCTATGGCGACGAGCTGGTCGATCACCGCACGTGGGTGATCGCCGGCGATGGCGACCTGATGGAAGGCCTCAATCATGAGGCGACGGGGCTGGCCGGCCACCTCAAGCTCGGTCGGCTGATCGTGATGTGGGACGACAATCGCATCACCATCGACGGCCCGACCGAGTTGAGCCGCAACGAGGATGTCAGCGCGCGCTACGCGGCGATGGGCTGGCATGTTGTCGAATGCGACGGGATGGACAGTGCCAAGGTTTCCAAGGCGATCGACGAAGCGGTCGCCGATGCCCGGCCGAGCCTGATCCGCTGCAAGACCATCATCGGCTATGGCGCCCCGACCAAGCAGGGCACGGCCGCGACCCACGGCTCGCCGCTCGGGGCCGAGGAAATCGCCCGGGCGCGCAAGGAATTGGGGTGGAGCGACGCACCGTTCGTCATTCCCGACGACGTCGCCAAGGGCTGGCACGATGCTGGTGGCCGCGGCGCGGCCTTGCGCGCCGAATGGCACCGCCGCCTCAACGCTTGCGCGAAGAAGGACGAATTTCTCGATCGGCTCGAGGGCAAGCTGCCCGATGGCTGGCTCAAGCCGCACCTCGATGCGTTGCTCGCCGACCCGCCCAAGGTTGCAACGCGCAAGGCGAGCGAACTGGCGCTGGATGCGATCAACGCGGCGATTCCGGCGACGATCGGCGGCTCGGCCGACCTGACCCCGTCGAACAATACGCTGACCAAGGGTCTGTCGCCGCTCGACGCGAGCAATTACGGCGGACGTTACATCCACTACGGCATCCGCGAATTCGGCATGGCCTCGGCGATGAACGGCATGGCGCTGCACGGCGGCGTGGTGCCCTATGGCGGAACGTTTCTGGTATTCTCCGACTATAGCCGCGCGGCGATTC
>JBDSMA010000237.1:0-2811 GCA_039916085.1 Sphingomicrobium sp. | reverse complement strand
GCCGTCAGTTCCACCCGCACCAGATCCGCGAGGCCTTCCGCTTCGTCGCCCAGGACAGCGACCTGTTTTCCGGCACGGTGCGCGACAACCTCATGCTCGGCGCGGCGCGCGCAACCGACGAACAATTGATCGAGGCGGTAACCCGCTCGGGCGCCGATATCTTCCTGTCGCGTGATGCCGCGGGCTTCGACCTCCCGGTTGGCGAGCGTGGTTCGCGCCTGTCGGGCGGGCAGCGTTCGTTGCTGGTGCTGGCGCGGGCCTTGGTCACCCCGGCGCGGATGCTGTATCTCGACGAGCCGACCGGGGCGATGGATACGCAGACCGAGATGTATTTCATCGACCACCTGGAAAAGGCGTTGAGCCCCGACCAGACGCTGGTTGTCTCCACACATCGGCACAATATGCTCAAGTTGTGCAACCGACTGATCGTCATCGACGGTGGCAAGATCATCTCCGACGGTCCGCGCGACGCCGTTCTCGGGCAGCTGTCCAAGCCCCCGGCCCAAGCCAAGGAGGCAAAGGCATGACCGCGGCGATCAAACATTCGCTGGCGATTCATCGTCTTTGGTGGGCACTCGGCGGGTTCATTTTGGCCCTCCTCGTCGGGTTCACCGTGCTTGAGTTGCGCAGCGCCCCGGCGAAGGCCGAAGACCGGATGCTGATCGCGCCGGCCAGGGCCGCGGCATTGATCGATGCCACCACGGGCACCGCCGCCACGGCGGTCAAGGCTGTCGGCGAGGACGCCAAACTAATCAATGCGGCGATGCCGTTCGATCGGACGGCGGTCGGCGCGGCACGGCCGTTCGACATGGCTTCTGACAGCGGGCTCGACCACCGGCGCGCGCTGCTGTGCCTGACCCAGGCGGTCTATTATGAAGCCGGGTTCGAACCGGTCGAAGGCCGTCGCGCGGTCGCCCAGGTCGTGCTCAACCGTCTGCGTCACCCGGCCTTCCCCAAATCGGTTTGTGGGGTCGTGTACCAGGGATCGCGTTCGCCCGTTTGCCAGTTCAGCTTTGTTTGTGACGGCGCGCTTTATCGCCGACCCGACGGCGACGCATGGCGCGAAGCGCAGTCAATCGCCGCAGCGGCTCTGTCCGGCTTTGTCGAGACAGCGGTGGGCTCGGCGACCCACTACCATGCCGATTATGTCGCGCCGCGCTGGGCACCGATGCTGGCCAAGGTCGCCAAGTTGGGCGCCCACATCTTCTATCGCTGGCCCGGCGTCTGGGGTCAGCAGGCGGCCTTCACCGGTCGCTATATCGGCGAGCCAAATGATCCGGTTGCGCTGCGCCCGCCGCTCAGGACGCCGTCCACAAATGGTATGCCGGGAATGGTTTCAGGCGAAACCACCGCCGTCACCAGCGGACCCCCGATTGCGCGTGCCGCAAACGATGTCGGCGGCTTGCTCGACACGAGCAAGGGCTGGACGCTCGATATCCCGCTGCCGTCGGACAGCGCACACGCCACGCGCACCATTGCCGAGCAGCAGCAGAAATCCAACACAACGCCCGCGCCGGGTGGATCGGTGACGGCCAGCGCCGCGCCGGTCCTCGCCTCGCGCTAGAAACAAGGCTCGCCCAATGGCCACCCTCCCACTCCTTTCCGCTTCGCCCCGGCCCGCTTCGCGGCGGCGGCCGATGACCGGCGCGCGGCTGATCATCGTCACCGTTTCGGTCGGTTTCGGACTGTTCCTGCTGTGGGCAATGCTGGCGCAGGTCGACGAAGTCACGCGCGGTCAGGGCAAGGTCATCCCGTCGAGCAAGATCCAGCTCATCCAGGCGTCCGAGCCGGCGACGGTGCGCGAACTGCTCGTCCGCTCTGGCCAGAGGGTCCATCGCGGTGAGCTACTCGCCCGGCTCGACGACACGCAATCGTCGTCGGAACTCGGCCAGATCGAGGCTGAAACGCGATCGTTGAACGAACGTTCGGCCCGGCTTCAGGCCGAAGGCACCGGGGCCGGCAACACCAGCGGTGGAGATGAGGCCATGCTCAGCCAGGTTCGCCGCCAGGCGCTGTCGAGCAAAATCTCGGCGCTTCGGTCGTCGGCTGAACAGCGCCGCCGCGACGCCGCCGAGGCAAACGCCACCATCGGTTCGCTGTCAAGCAGCCTCAAGCTAGCCCAGAACAAGGTCGGGATGCTTGAGCCGCTGGCGGCCAAGAATATCGTTCCGCAGACCGAACTGCTCGATGCCCGGCGCGAAGTCATCGATCTGTCCGGACGCATTGCGGCCGCCCGCGAGCAAGCTGGTCGGGCCAATGCCGCGGTGAGTGAAGCAATGAGCCAGGCCAGCGAAGCGCAATTCACCTTCCGCCAGGACGCTCTCAACGAGCGCAGTCAGGTCGATCAGAAAATCGCCGTCAACGAGCAGTCGCTACGCGGCGCTCGGGGCAAACTCGATCGGAGCGAACTTCGCTCGCCGGTCGAGGGAGTCGTCAACGACGTGCAGGTCACGACCATCGGCGGCTTTGTCCAGGCGGGGCAGAAGGTCATGGAAGTCGTGCCGATGGGTGACAAGCTGCTCGTCGAGACGCGGGTCAAACCAAGCGACATCGCGTTCATCAAGGTCGGCGACAAGGCGCTGGTGAAGGTCACCGCCTATGATTTCTCGACCTATGGCGGTCTTGAAGGCCGGGTCGTCCAAGTGTCGGCAGACAGCATCTACGACGAACCGACGCGCGAAGCATATTTCAACGTCATCATCGAAACCAACAAGGCCTATCTGAAATCGGCGGGCCGGCAGCTGCCGATCACGCCGGGTATGATGACCGACACGCAAATCATCACCGGCCGCAAGAGCGTGTTGAGCTATT
>JBDSMA010000236.1:0-2189 GCA_039916085.1 Sphingomicrobium sp. | reverse complement strand
CAAGGATAGCGCAGTGATGCTGTATCTGGCGCGGAAGGCGTTCTTCCCCGGCGCCCTGCCGTTCCCGCTGCTGCATGTCGACACCAATTGGAAGTTCAGGGACATGTATGCGCTGCGCGACAGGATCGCGGCGGAGCCGGGGATCGAGCTGATCGTCTACCGAAATCCGGAAGCGGAATCCCAGGGTATCAACCCGTTCGACCATGGTCCGCTGCACACCGACCTGTGGAAGACCGAAGGGCTGAAGCAGGCGCTCGACGCCGGGCGCTATGATGCGGCGTTCGGCGGCGCCCGGCGCGACGAGGAGAAGAGCCGCGCCAAGGAGCGGATCTTCTCGTTCCGCTCGGCCAGCCACCGCTGGGACCCCAAGCGCCAGCGGCCGGAATTGTGGGCCAATTACAATGTCCGCAAGAATGCCGGGGAATCGATGCGGGTGTTCCCGCTGTCGAACTGGACCGAGCTCGATGTGTGGCAATACATCCTGGCGGAAAAGATCGAGATCGTGCCGCTATATCTCGCCGCGGTGCGGCCGGTGGTGGAGCGCGACGGGTTATTGCTGATGGTCGATGATGAACGGTTCCGGCTGGCCGAGGGGGAGGTGCCAGCGATGCGGTCGGTGCGGTTCCGGACGTTGGGCTGCTACCCGCTGTCGGGGGCGGTCGAGAGCCAGGCGACGACGATCGAGGCGGTGGTGCGCGAGATGCTGCTGGCGACGACCAGCGAGCGGCAGGGCCGGATCATCGACCGCGACGGCGGCTCGGGCAGCATGGAGAAGAAGAAGCAGGAGGGGTATTTCTGATGGCGGGTTCGTTCGCCCCCGACCCGCTCATCGCGTCCGATATTTCCGCTTATCTCGACAAGCAGAAGGGCAAGGAGCTGTTGCGGTTCATTACCTGCGGCAGCGTCGACGACGGCAAGTCGACGCTGATCGGGCGGCTGTTGTTCGACAGCCGGCAGATTTTCGAGGACCAACTGGCAAGCCTCGAAGCCGACAGCCGGAAGGTCGGGACCCAGGGACAGAATATCGATTTCGCGCTGTTGGTCGACGGACTCAGCGCCGAGCGCGAACAGGGCATCACGATCGACGTGGCCTATCGTTTCTTCGCGACCGACAAGCGCAAGTTCATCGTCGCCGACACCCCGGGGCACGAACAATATACCCGCAACATGGTGACCGGCGCCTCGACCGCCGAGCTGGCGGTGTTATTGGTCGACGCGCGAAAAGGGGTGCTCGAACAGACCCGGCGCCATTCGATCCTGGCCCAGCTGGTCGGCATCCGCAGGGTCGTGCTGGCGGTCAACAAAATGGACCTGGTCGATTTTGACCGCGCCCGGTTCGACTCGATCGTCGCCGATTATCGCGCCTTCGCCGACAGGATCGGGATCAGCGAGGTCGTCGCCATCCCGGTGTCGGGCCTGAACGGCGACAATATCGCGGCACGAAGCGCGGCGATGGGCTGGTACGACGGGCCGACGCTGATCGAGCAGCTCGAAACGGTGCCGATCGACAGCGCCGCCGACCAGGCCAAGAGCTTCCGGATGCCGGTCCAGTGGGTCAACCGGCCCGACCAGCATTTTCGCGGTTTTTCGGGGCAGATCGCGAGCGGGCGAGTGGCGCCGGGCGACGCGGTGCGGGTACTGCCCTCGGGACGGGTGACGAGCATTGCGCGGATAGTCACCGGTGATGGCGATCTCGGCGAAGCGGCCGCCGGGCAATCGGTGACTTTAACCTTGGCCGACGAGATCGATTGCTCGCGCGGGGACGTCATCGCCGCGGCCAACGACCCGCCCCACGCCGCCGACCAGTTCGAGGCGACGATCGTGTGGATGGCCGAGGATGAGCTGGTCGCGGGCAAGGGCTATTGGCTGAAGCTGGCCGCGCAGACGGTGACGGCGACCATCGCCGAGCCGAAATATCAGCTCAACGTCAACACGCTCGACGAGCTGGCTGCCAAGACGCTCGAATTGAACGCCATCGGGGTGGCTGAAGTGACCACTGACCGCGACCTGGTGTTCGAGCCCTATCAGGGCGCGGACGGCGGCGCGCCCAACCGCGTCCTCGGCGGGTTCATCCTGATCGACAAGCTGAGCAACGCCACCGTGGCGGCGGGGATGCTCCATTTCGCGCTGCGCCGGGCCGAAAATATCCATCGCCAGGCGCTCGATGTCAGCCGCGCAACGCATGCCCG
>JBDSMA010000235.1:0-4919 GCA_039916085.1 Sphingomicrobium sp. | reverse complement strand
GCCTGACTCCAACGCAACGCGCCGCGCACTTCGACGCGATGAACGCGACCATCGCCCAGCTTCACAATTTTGACCCGGCGGCGATCGGGCTGGGCGACTACGGCCGCGCCTCGGGCTTCGTCGAACGTCAGGTCGCCCGCTGGTCCAAGCAATATCGCGGCGATGCCGAGGCTGGACGCCTGCCGGCGATGGACGCCCTCGCCGACTGGCTGGAACAGCACCTTCCCCCTGACCGAGGAGACAGCCGTATCGTTCACGGCGATTTCCGCTGCGACAACATGATCTTCGCGCCCTCGCCCGACGAGGCGCGCGTCGCCGCGGTGCTCGACTGGGAATTGTCGACGCTCGGCGATCCGGTCGCCGACTTTGTCTATCATTTGTTGATGTACCGCATGCCGGCCGGTCTCTTTACCGGCCTCAAGGGCCTCGACCTTGCTGCCCTCGGCATCCCGTTAGAGGAGGAGTATGTCGCCGCTTACTGTCGCCGCACCGGCCGCGACCACCTGCCCAACCGCGACTATCTGGTGGCGTTCGTGATGTTCCGCCTCGCCGCCATCCTCCACGGCATCAAGGGCCGGCTGGCCCGCGGCAATGCGTCCTCGGCCCACGCTGCGCAGATGGTCGGGCAATTGGAGCCGCTTGCCGAGCTCGGCCTGGCCGAGGCCCGCGCCTCCAGTCTCTAGACCCCGTTCAAGTGCCGCCGCTGGCGCGGCGTTGAAAAAACCTTAAACTGGATTAATCGCCCGGCGAATCGCCCGGGCCTGTACCCGTCATGCGCCAGGGGGTGGACTGCGTGAACCGAGGAACGCCCGTCGATCCGGCCGATGCCGTTCCCGTGCCACCGCCGGGTGACGCTGCGCGACACTGGCGCGATGAACAGGATCCGTTCGACAAGGAGGATCCGCCGTCGTTCGCTGCGGTTCGCCGCGACCTCGCCAAAATTCCGTTCTTGCGGCTGGCGGTCACCGCCTTGCTCCTCCTGTTGGCGCTCGCCATCGCCCGCTTCAGCTGGCAACTCCCGCTCAGCCTCTATTACGACCAGGCCGGCCGGAGCCATTATCATTTTCCGCCGCGCCCCGGCGAAAGCCGCGTCGTGCCGCCGATCGCGGTCAATGCCGAACGTTCGCTCTACGACACGCGCGCCCTGGTCGCCGCGCTTCGCCACCCGGTCGACCAGGACAAGAGGGTGATGATGATCGTCTACACCCAGGACACGCTGGCCGCGACCGCCAAGCGTTCCCCGCTCGACCGCACTATCCTCGCCCATGCGCTTGCCAACATCGACAAGATGGGCGCGAAATCGATTGGCATCGATATCTTGATCGACCAGCCGCAATCCGAGGATCCGGTGTTGCTGGCCGCGATGAAGGCGATGAAGACGCCGGTGTGGCTGGCTTATGGATCCAACGCCACCAACAGCAGCAACATCGAAACCTGGCAGCAGGATTTCATGGATGAATGGCACCGCAGGCTGGCCGGTTCCAACATCCACAAGACTTCGATCCGCGGCGAAGCCGATCCCGACAATGTCATGCGCCAGTGGCCGTTGTTTATTCCCGGCCTGCCGCCGTTCATGCCGATCGCGATGACCGGCCTCACCCGCTTCGATCACTATGAAGGCAGCGTCCTGTTCCGGCAGCCGGTCAATCCCGAGCGCCCGGTTTTTTCCAGGCTGCCGATCGACCTGTTCGCCGACCCGGCCAGCGCCGCGATGCTCGCGGGGGAGGTCAAGGGCCGTTACGTGCTGATCGGCGGCGACCTGCCCGACCAGGATCGCTTCGACACGCCCGCCACGCTGCTCAACGGCGACAATATCCCCGGCCTCGAAGTCCATGCCACGCTGATCGCCCAGATGCTCGACGGGCGGATGCCGGGCCGGGTCGGCGGCGGGATGCTGTGGGTCCTCGCCGTGCTGGTCGTCATGGCCGGCATGTTCACCGCGATGCTCGATGTTCGCCCGTGGGTCGCCGCGCTGGCGGTGCTCTTCCAGCTGGTGTTCTTCGGCGTGACCCCGTTCATGTTCGAAATTATCGGCATGGACACTTATGGCCTGCCCGCGTTCGGCTGGCTCGCCGGATGGATGCTGGCGTTCGCGGCGACCGGGGCGGCGGTGCGCGCGGTCGGCTCGGACCAGAAGCGCTATGCCCAGTCGGCGCTCGGCAAATATCTGCCCCGAGACATCGCCGCGCAAATCCTGCGCGATCCCGCCAAGCTGTCGCTGACCGGTGAAAAGCGCCACCTGTTCACTTTGTTCACCGATATCGAGGGGTTCACCAGCCTCAGCCACGTCCTGCCGCCGGAGCGGACCGCCAATCTGCTCAACGCCTATCTCGACGGGATGAGCGACATCGTGCTCGACCATGGCGGGACGATCGACAAGTTCGTCGGCGATGCGGTGGTCGCCTTCTGGGGCGCGCCGATCGCCCGGCCCGACGACGCCGATCGGGCCATCTCCGCGCTGCTGGCGATGAACGACTTCACCCAGAATTTCACCGTCGAGGGCAGCAATGACGGAGCGATGATGGGCCGCACCCGAGTCGGGCTTCATTATGGCGAGGCGGTGGTCGGCAATTTTGGCGGCGAGGGACGACTGACCTACACCGCGCTGGGCGATGCGATGAACTGCGCCGCGCGGCTCGAAGGCGCCAATAAATATCTCAAGACCGTCGCCTTGGTCAGCGAGGAAGCGCTCGATCAGTCGACCAGCGATGTGTTTCGGCCGATGGGGCGAATCGCCGTGACGGGGCGCTCGACCCCGCTGGTGGTGTGGGAACCGGCCCGCCACATGAGCCTCGAGGAACGCAAACTCCTGTCCCAATTATGGACGCGTTTCGACCAGGGAGAGGCATCGGCACTGGACGAAATCGAACAAATTTGTTTAACGCATAGTAAAGATGTATCCCTCGCCGCCTTCGCAGTTCGCCTGCGGGAGGTCGGCCCGGGGGCCACCTACGCATTAAGGGAGAAATAATATGGGCCGCTTTGTCCGCGCGTCAGCCGCCGCCATCATCGCTTTGTCCGTCACCTCATTGGCCGCTGCTTCGGTGCTGGTGGTGCGCTCGTCGGGGCCGTCGTCGAAGGTCTATCCGCCGGGCAAGGCGCTGCAGGATAATCAGTCAATCGCGCTCAAGTCCAACGACATGCTGGTGCTGCTCGACTCGCGCGGCACCCGGACGTTGAAGGGTCCGGGTGCGTTCAGCGCCTCGGCTTCGGCCGCCGCGTCGGGCTCTGCCCTGTCGGCGGTGACCGCTCAGAACAATAACCGCCGCGTGCGCATCCAGGCGGTCCGTGGCGGCCCGACTGGCGCCACCCAGGGTCGCAACGTGTGGCAGGCCGATCTCGGGCGTTCGGGCGCGGTGTGCGTCGCCAGCCCCGCCGATCTTGGTCTCTACCGCGCCGCCGCCTCCCGGGAAGCCGACGTGACGCTGCGCGATTCGGGCGGCAAGTCGGCCCTGGTCCACTTCGAGCCGGGGCAGACGATCGCATCCTGGCCATCGGCTCTCCCAGTCGTCAGCGGCGCCAAATACAAGGTCATCGGCAACGGCGCGACGCCGACTATCCTCGAGGTGCGCATGATCAGCCCGGTACCCGCCGGCCTCGAAGGCATGGCGCAAAGCTTCATCCGTAACGACTGCCAGGCTCAGCTCGACGTGCTGATCGACACCTTCACCTCGCCCTCGTCGAGCTAAGCCGCTACACCTCGCCGCCATGTCGATGATGGCGTTGTACATGGTGATGTTCGCCGCGTTGCTGGCGGCGCTGCTGTTGCGTCCCCAGCGCGCGTCGCGCGGGCTGATTGCCGTGACTGGCGCGGCGGGCGCCTATTACGCTTTCATGGCGCATGGCCCAATGGCGGTTCTGCTGCCGGTGCTGGTGCTGATCGTCGCCGCGGTGCAGTCGCTCGGTGGGGTGTTCGCAAACCGCCGCGCCAAGCTTGGCGCCGAAGAGGAGGCCATGCGCGCCGGCCCCCTGGCCGGGCTTGGCCGCGGCGATGTCCGCCGCTTCCTCGATCAGGGCTTGTGGATGCATGGCCATAGTGGCGACACGCTGACCCGTGAAGGTGACCATGTCACGCATCTCTACTGGCTGGCGGAAGGTGAGGCGGAAGTCGTCGCCAATGGCACGACGGTCGGCCGCTGCGGACCGGGCCAGCTGATCGGCGAGGCGACCATCCTGTCGCCCGATCCGGCCACCGCGACCGTCCGCCTGACTCGCGACGCGCGTTTCTGGTGCGCCCCGGCGAAAGCGCTGAGCGCTTTTCTCGCCGCTCATCCCCACACTCGCCACGCGCTGGAGCACGGCTTCACCCTGAGCCTCAAGGACAAGCTCGACGCCATGAACAAGCTGAAGCGATAGCGCGCGCCTACAGGCGAAGCAGCATCAGCAGCTTGACGTCGATACCTAGCCCGCGATCCCGCGCGGCAGCTACAAACGCAGCGATCGCTTCGCGCCGTACCCGGTGGACGATGATGTCCTCGCCGTCGGTGCCACCGCCGTCGCCGACTTTCTCCAGCCCGGTCGCGCGGACCAGCGTGAAGCTCTCGCTGACCATTCCCGGCGACGAATAATATTCGCCCAATGGCTCGATCGCCGCCGCGCGATAGCCGGTCTCCTCCTCCAGTTCGCGCCGCGCCGCCGTCTCGACCGTGTCGCTCTCGCCGCCATCGTCATCGCCGATCAACCCGGCGGGAAGTTCAAGGCAGGCGCGGCCGATCGGCACCCGCGGCTGCTCGACCAGCAGAATTTCGCCGGCGTCGGTTTCAGCGAGGATGACGACCGCGCGGATATTGTTGGCGCGCCGGACATATTCCCACTGCTCGTCCTTGACCGCGGTGATGAACCGGCCTTGCCACATCACCTCCGCCACCCGGCTAAAGCTCGATCAATTTGTCGGGGATCTCGTTGGTATCGTCGGCCGA
>JBDSMA010000234.1:0-5109 GCA_039916085.1 Sphingomicrobium sp. | reverse complement strand
CTTCGATGTTGCGGACGGCGAGCGCGACGGCACTTTGCGTGGCTGATGGGAAGCTGCGGCGGGCCTGCTCCGCAAAAGGGGCGACGGCGACCAGTTCGGGTGCGGCGGCGTCGATGCGCTCCGCCTGCTCGACCAGTGCGGGCCAGCCGCGCAAGCGGATGTCGGCAACGATCGCGCTGACCGAAGCGAGCAGCGCGGCGTCGTCGCGTCCACGCGGGCGGGCGAGCGCGGCCTTGCGCGACGCTGCATCGCTCCAGTCGAACCGTTCGATCACAGCATCATCTTTTCGATCGGCATGACCAAAATCGCCGAGGCGCCGGCGGCCTTCAACCGCTCGAGCGTCTCCCAGAATACCGATTCCTGGCACACTGCCTGGACCGCGACATGGCCAGGGCGGCCGACGAGCGGGACGATCGTCGGCGCCTCCGCGCCGGGCAGGATGTCGCTGATCGCGGGGATCGCCGATTCGGGAGCGTTGAGGACGATATACTTGCTCTCGGCGGTGGCGATGACGCCCTCAATTCGGGTCAACAGCGCCTGCGCTTTCGCGGCTTGGGCGGGGTCGATCGGTTTGAGCGTGCGGATCAGCACGGCCTCGCTGTCGAACACGTCGGCCACCGGCAAGAGCCCATTGGCCTCGAGCGTCGCGCCGGTCGAGACCAGATCGCAGATGAAGCGCGCGATGCCGAGGCGCGGGGCAAGCTCGACCGCCCCGCGCATGGTGACGATTTGCGCCGTAATCCCCCGCTCGGTGAGGAACCGGGCGAGCAGGCGCGGATAGCTGGTGGCAATGCGCTGCCCGTCGAGCATGGCGACATCGAAGCCGGTCAGCGCTTCCGGCGCGGCGATTTTGAGGCTGCAGCGCCCGAAACCCAGGCGCGCGACTTCCTCGATGCGCGGTTCGGAAAGGGCAAGCGTATATTCTTCGAGCACATTCTGGCCGACGAGGCCCAATTCGCACACGCCGTCGCCGACGAAGGTCGGGATGTCGTCGTCGCGGACGAACATCAGGTCGAGCGGGAAATTCTCCGCGCGCGCAGTAAGGTGGTTCTTGCCGCCTTCGCTGAGGCGGAGTCCGGCGTCCTTGAGCAATTGCCGGCTCTGATCGCTTAGGCGGCCCGATTTCTGGATGGCAATGTGGAGCCGGCTGCGGTCAGGGCTCATGACTCGGCGCCCTTAACGCGATCAAGGAGGGCGCGGTAACCGCCATTGTCTTCCTGGCGCAGAAAGCGGGAGACACGAACGATCGTCGTGGTGCTTACCCCCGTTGCCTCGTGAATTTCGCGATAGGTCAGTTCGCCGGCGTCGAGCAGTCGGGCGACGTGCCAGCGCTCGGCGATGGTGCGGATTTCCGCCGGGGTGCAAAGGTCCGCGAGCAAGGCCCGTGCCTCATCAGGCGTACGCAGCAGAGCCAGCGCCCCGGCAAGTTCATTGGCCAGTTCGGCCGACGCAGCGAGGGGCATGAGAAGAAGGCCTTTGTTACAATGTGATATAACGATGTAACAACCATTTAGTAAGGACACCGCCAAAGCGCAAGCCCGAACTTCAACCGGAAGCGACCTCGGCCACGCGCAGGAAGGGCGCGTCACGACAGAAGGCCTTTTCGAAGACTAGTTCAGGGGGATTGTGGCGGAGAGGGTGGGATTCGAACCCACGGTACCGTTGCCGGCACGCCGCATTTCGAGTGCGGTGCTTTCGACCACTCAGCCACCTCTCCGCATGACAAGAACGTGCTGACCGGGCGGTGCCGGCGAAGGTCGGCGCGGCCTCTAGCAGCCACCTTGTCGCTTGCAAAGCCCGCTTGGGAAGTCCTGGCGTTGCGACAATCTGCGACAATTTACCCCCTCCGCGGCGATATCCCTGCGACGAAATTCGCCGAACAGGCAGTTGTTCGGGGTCCGTGCGACCCTAACGCCAAGGAGTATTTCGTGCGCGACATCCTCGCTTTCGGTGCGATCCTGCTCATTACCGCGAGCGGTGGCGCGCTTGCCGCCAATTCGGCCAAGACGACCGCGAAGGCCCAGCCGACCGTCAGCGCCCGGTTCGCCGCGCTCGACACCAACAAGGACGGCTTCCTGTCCAGGGCCGAACTCAAGGCCGGCAAGGCCAACAGCTACATCCGCGCCGACACCAATCACGACGGCAAGGTCAGCCTCGCCGAGTTGACCCGCCGAATGGCCCCGAAACCGGTTCGGGTCGCTCATGCCAAGGTGGTCAAGGCCACCCATGCAGCAGCGACCCCCAAGCGCGGTTAGACCCCTCGCCGCGCCGAACGCCCGGGAGGCGGGACACTTGTCCTTGCCCGCCTCCCGGTGCAACGCCTGAACCCAGGAAGGGCAGGCGATGTCGAACCAACCCCATCTGCTACTGGTTGAAGACGAGCGCGCGATCCGCGAGCCGCTCGCCCGTTTCCTCGAACGCGCTGGCTATCGCGTCAGTGGAGCCGCCGATGCGGCGATCGCGCGCCAGTTGTTGCCCGCCGCGGCCTTCGACCTGGCCGTCCTCGACATCATGATGCCGGGCGAGGACGGGCTCAGCCTGGCCCGCTTCATTCGCGCGTCCGGGTCGCTACCGATCATCCTGCTGACCGCCCGGGCCGAGGAGATCGACCGCATCATCGGACTCGAAATGGGCGCCGACGACTATCTCGTGAAGCCGTTCAACCCGCGCGAGCTTGTCGCCCGTATCCGCGCCGTTCTCCGCCGCAGCCAGCTGCCCGCTACACAGCCGGTCGGCGACAAACCCGCCGGATACCGCTTCGAAGCGTTTCTGCTCGACACTCGCGCCCGCCTGCTCCGCCGGGACACGGAGGAAATCGACTTGCCCGCCGGCGAGTATCGCCTGCTGCTCGCGTTGGTCGAGCGGCCCGGCCGGGTGCTGACCCGCGACCAGCTGCTCGACCTCGTCCAGGGCCGCCGCGGCGAACCGTTCGACCGCTCGATTGACAATGCGGTGATGCGCCTCCGGCGGCGGATCGAGCTGGATCCAGCCGCCCCGCGCATGATCCGTACCGTCCATGGCAGCGGCTATGTGTTCGCAGCCGAGGTCCAACGCTTGTGAGGCGTCTGACCCTTGCCGGCCAAATGGCGCTGCTGATCGCGCTGTGCGTGCTCGTGGCCCAGGCGATCAACGTCTCGATCGTTCTTGAAAACCGCCGGGCATCCGGAATCGATGCGGCGATCGCCCCGGCCGCGCAGCGACTCGCCACCATCGCCCTCGCCGATCGCGATGATCCCGTCGCACCGGTTCCTGCCCCTCGCGCCATGACGAAAATTCCCACCGCCAACGTCGCCTCGGCCCATCACCGCCCGCAGGTCAGCATCGTCGCGCCAATCGCCGCTGACGCAGAGCGGCTCACCCCAGCGGAAACGCGCGCGAAGGAGATCTTCCACGACAATCAGCTTCGTCCCCGCGCCATTCGCGCGGTGCGCAGCGGGCGCGGTATCCGCGCGCCCGGCGTGATCCATCTCGCCGCCCAACTGGACGATGGACGGTGGATCAGCGTGCGGGTTCCCGGGCCGCCGCCGATGGGACCGATCCTGCTCGAACTGCTGCTCCAGGCGGTGGTCGTCTATCTGATCATCGTCGTGCCCGCCCTGATCCTGCTGCGCCACTCGGGTTCGACCTTGCGCCGCCTGACCCACGCCGCCGCCGGCTTCCCGGCGGATGTCCGACCCACCGCTTTGCCTCCCGCCGGGCCGCGCGATATTCGCGCGCTGATCGACAGCTTCAACGCCATGCGCCAACGGATCGCGGCGATGATCGAGGAAAAGAATGTGATGCTCGGCGCCATCGGACATGATCTGCGCACCCCGCTGACCGCGATGCGCATCGAGGCCGAGGGACTCGAGCAACCAGAAACGCGCACCGCCATCATCGAGGCAATCGAGGGAATGCACCGCCAGCTCGAGAATATTCTTGTCCTTGCGCGATTCGACCGAGCGCCCGGGTCCACCAGCCCGGTGGACCTCGGCGCGCTGGCCGCTGCGACGGTCGAATCCTACCAGGCGGCCGGTCAGCCGGTTCGCCTAGCGCTCGACGGCGCCCCCCAGTTGTTGGGCGACCGCGCGGCACTTGGCCGGGCGCTATCCAACCTGATCGACAATGCCCTGCGTTACGCCGGTGGCGCCGATGTCCATGTCGGCGTTGCCGGCGGCATGGCCGTCGTCTCCATCGATGACAACGGCCCCGGCATCGCCAGCGACCGGCTGGAGGAGGCAGTCGCTCCGTTCGGCCGGCTCGACCCCTCGCGCAATCCTGAGCATGGCGGTCACGGCCTCGGACTGGCGATCGTCGATTCGATTGTCCGCCTCCACCAGGGGCGACTCGAACTCCTGCCGCGCCAGCCTACCGGATTATCGGCACGGATCGTGCTCCCGCTTGCCTGATCGATGTCCGCCACTACATTGACAGCATGTCGAGTCCGCCGCCCCCTCCCCCGCCGACATCGGCCGCCCGCTTCACCATCGGCGAGGTAGTGCGCCACCGCCTGCTCGACTTTCGCGGCGTCATTTTCGATGTCGATCCGGAATTTGCCAACAGCGACGAATGGTATGACGCGATCCCCGAACATCTGCGCCCGGCCAAGGAGCAGCCATTTTATCACTTGCTCGCCGAAAATGCGGAGTCGAGCTACGTCGCCTATGTCAGCCAGCAGAACCTGATCCTCGACGAGGACGCCGAGGAGGTCGACCATCCGGCCGTGGAGACGATGTTCGAGAAGTTCGACGGCCAGCGCTACCCGCTCAAGCCAGGCCTCCGCCACTAACGGCCGGGCATCGCCGCGTCTCGGGCCGCGGTTGACAGAATCGCCCGCACCCCATAGGCGGCACGCTTTCCGCGCGGGGCCGTGCGCCACGGCGCTTGTCCTTGTCGCGGGACGGATACCTGACTGAAAGTGATGAGGCCCATGTTCGCAATCGTGCGCACGGGTGGCAAGCAGTATCGCGTTGCCCCCGGAGACAAGATCGTCGTCGAGAAGCTGGCCGGAGAAGCCGGCGACACCATCGACCTGACCGACATCCTGCTGGCCGGCGAAGGCTCGGACCTCAAGTCGCTGGCCGGCCTGACGGTCGGCGCGCGCATCATCGCTCAGGCCAAGGCCGACAA
>JBDSMA010000233.1:0-4352 GCA_039916085.1 Sphingomicrobium sp. | reverse complement strand
TGGCAATCCTTTTCGCCGCGCTCGCCTTCATCGGCAGCGCGGGAAGTCCGCGTGCCCGAGCCCTGACCGGCCTTGCCGCGGCCGCTATCGCTATCTCTGGCGCGATCGGGGTCTATCATGTCGGGGTCGAGCAGAAATGGTGGGAGGGCATTACCGTCTGCACCGCGACCGGCGCGGCCACCCTTGAAGACCTTATGAAAGTCCCGCTGATCCGCTGCGACCAGGTCCAATGGTCGCTGTTCGGCGTGTCGCTTGCGGGTTGGAACGCGCTCTTCTCGCTGGGCGGCGCCGCGGTGATCTTCACCCTGCTCGGGCGCAGCGGTCGGGTGGCCGTGCGATGAGCTGGACTCCCGGCGACCGTCCAATCGACTCTGCCTCGATGCTGCGCGTCAACCAGGCCGGCGAATATGGCGCGACCCGCATCTATGCCGGCCAACTCGCCGTGCTCGCCAAAAATTCCCCCGCGGCGCACCTGATCGCGCGCATGGCCCGGCAGGAAGAGCGCCACCTGCACCGTTTCAACGCGCTAATGGCTGAGCGAGGGGTGCGCCCGACCGCGCTCCAGCCTTTGTGGGACGTCGCCGGCTTCGCGCTTGGCGCTGTCACCGCGCTGATCGGCGAGAAAGCGGCGATGGCCTGCACCGAGGCGGTCGAAACCGAGATCGACCGCCATTATGGCGAGCAGCTGACCGCGCTCGGCGAGACCGACCCGGCTTTCGCCGCCGACATCGCCGAATTCCGCGCGGAGGAACTCGAGCACCGCGACACCGCGCGCGCCCAGGGCGCCGCCGAAGCCCCCGCCTACCCCGTGCTGACCGCCGCGATCCGCGCCGGCTGCCGGGTTGCCATCTCATTGTCGAAACGTATTTGAAGGAACCCGGACGGGCGGCTATTCGCTGTTTGGGTCAAGAAAGGATGAGTTTCATGTCCAAGCTTCCGATCATGGCCGCCACCGGCGTTGCGCTGATCGCCGCGGCGGCCGCGTTGTTGCCCGCCGCGCCCGCGCTGGCCCAGAAGTCGAATGTCAGCGAGATCATTGTCTATGGCACCGATCCCTGCCCGCGCTCGACCGACGATTCGGTCGTGGTTTGCGCGCGCAAGCCCGAGAGCGAGCGCTTCCGTATCCCCGAGAAGCTTCGCCAGGGCGGCTCTTATCAGTCGCGTCAGGCGTGGGCCAACCGTGCCACCCAGATCGAAAGCTGGGGCCGCACCGGGATCAACAGTTGCTCCCCGGTTGGGCCGGCCGGTTTCACCGGCTGCACCGAACAGTTGATCAAGCAGGCGTTCAAGGATCGCAAGGCACAGGACGCTTCGGACACCGCACCCAAGATGTAGGCGGCGCTTTAGGGCTAGCGCGCGCGCGCGCGGGTGCTAGCTTCGCGCCATGACAACCGACGCCATGGCTGATCTGGAGATTGGCGAGCCCTCCGACGCATCCATCCTCGGCCAGCCGAAGGGCGTCTATTTCCTCGCCTTCACCGAAGCTTGGGAACGTTTTTCTTATTACGGGATGAGTTCGCTGGTCGTGTTGTACATGACCCAGGCGCTGCTGCTGCCTGGCCATGTCGAGCATGTCGCCGGCATGGCGTCCTTGCGATCGGCGCTCGAAGGGATTTTCGGGGCTTTGTCGACGCAGGCGCTGTCGTCGCAGATATTCGGATATTATTCGGGACTGGTCTATTTTACGCCGGTCATCGGCGGTTGGATTGCCGACCGCTTCCTCGGCGTCAAGCGCTCGGTAATCGCCGGTGCGGTGCTGATGTCAGCCGGACATTTCGCCATGGCATTCGACGCCAGCTTCCTCGCGGCCCTATTGCTTTTGATCCTCGGCTCAGGGCTGCTCAAGGGCAATATTTCGGCTCAGGTCGGGCAGTTGTACCCAGCTGGCGAAGAATCGCAGCGGACGCGCGGCTACGCTATTTTCTCGATGGGCATCAACGTCGGCGCGGTTGCCGGCCCATTGGCGTGCGGCCTGCTCGCTCAGCTCTATGGTTGGCACGTCGGTTTCGGCTTTGCCGGAGTTTTGATGTTGTTCGCGGTCGTCACTTATCTGGCCGGCGCGCGACATCTCCCCGATGCTCGGCCTGCCGGGAAAGCGCGCAAGGCCCGCGTGCCCCTGACCGCCGCCGAGCGCCGCACCATCCTGCTGTTGGCCGCCGTCATGCTCATCACCATCTTCCAGTCGGTCGCTTATTATCAGCTGTTCAACGTCGGCCTGGTGTGGCTTGAGGCGCACGCCAATGTCGCGACGCCGTTCGGCAATGTCCCCATCCCATGGTTCAACTCGATTGACGCCTTTTTCAGCATCATTTCGGTTCCGCCGTTGATCGCGCTGTGGCGCTGGCAGGGCTCGCGCGAGCCGGGCGACCTCGTGAAGATCGGCATCGGCGCGGCAATGATGGCCGTTTCGGCAGGGATTATGGCGCTGGCCGCCCACCTCGCCGGTGCCGGCAAAACCAGCGTCATGCTTCCGTTCGTCGCGTTTGCGCTGAGCGGCGTCGCCTTCCTTTATTACTGGCCGACGCTGCTCGCTTTGGTATCGCGCGCTTCACCGACGGCGATCGTTTCGACGATGATGGGAACCGCTTTCCTGACGTTGTTCGTCGGCAATTCGATCATGGGCCAGGTCGGCGGCCTGTACGAAAGGCTTGGGCCGACGAATTTCTGGCTGCTTGATGCCGCCATTGCGGCATGTGGCGGGCTCATCGTGCTGATCGTCAATCGCCCGCTGTCGCGCGCCTTGGCCTCCTAAGGCACTACCGGCAGCATTACCGCGCTGGCGCTGGCGCCGCCAAAATACACGCTCTGCCGCGCCGAGCGGTAGTCGCCGGGCTTGGCGTAGAAGATGTTCGGCACGAACGTCTGCGGATTGCGGTCGTAGAGCGGGAACAGTGTCGACTGGACCTGGACCATGATGCGGTGGCCGGGCAGGAAGACGTGGTCGACGTTGGGCAAGCCAAAGCTGTAATGCTCGACCTTGCCCGGTTTGAGCGCTGCCGGCGTGGCCAGGCTATGGACATAGCGCCCGCGGAAAATCTCAATTCCGATCGGCAGCTGGTATCCGGCCATCGACGGCTTTGACCCCTGGCCCGCGCCCTCTGGCTCGTCATTGGGATAGACATCGATCAGCTTGACCACCCAATCGCTGTCGCTCCCGCTGGTAGCGGCGAACAGGTCAACCTGCGGCGCGCCCATGATGTGCACCGGCTTGGTCAGTGCGGCGCCGGTCCATTCGGCGACATCGGGCCGGCCCGACACGAAGCGCTGGTCGCGCACCAGCCAGGTCTTCCACTGATTGCCGTCGGCGATGTCGATCGGCCGCGGGCTGAACGGCACCGGGTGGGCCGGGTCGGACACATAATCGTCATGCCCCGTCACCGCCGGCCGGCCGAACCCCGCGGTGCCGTTGGCGCCGAGGTAAAAAGGGGTCGGCGTTCCCATCGGCCATTTCGGCGACTGCTCCCAGCGGTTGATGCCGGTGGCATAGGTCAGCACTGGCGGAGTATGCGGGTCGGGCGCGCCCTTCAGCCAATGGTCGAGGAACGGCTTGACGTAATTCACTCGCCATTCGCGCGCCGTGTCGCCGGTAAAGCCGATCGCGCCAAGGTCATAGCCATAATGATTGGCGCCCGAGTGCCGCCACGGGCCGATCACCAGGTGAAGCAGGCCGGTGCCTTCATACTTGCCCTTGAGCGCTCGGTAGACCGCCGGGCCGCCATAGCTGTCCTCCTGGTCCCACTGGCCGACCTCGATCATCGTCGGCACGGTCAATGGCCGCGCGGCGAGCCATTTGTCGACCGCCTGGAGCGACCAGAAGTCGGTGTAGGCCGGGTTCTGGAACAATTTCTGGACGAACGGATAATGCTCGATGCCGAGCTTGGCCGCGAGGTCGCCGGTCGATCCCGCCTCGAGGTAGCGGGTGTAATCGTCACCCTTGCCGAACGCCAGGCCGGCGCCGTCGCCTTTGCCCGTGCTCATTTCGACGATGTAGTCGAGCGTCGGGTTGCGGAACGCGCCGTTGTGGAAATCATCGTCGCCGATCCACGTATCGACCATCGGGCTTTCGGGCACTGCCGCTTTGAGCGCCGGGTGAGGATTTATTTCGGCCATCAGCGTGGTGAAACCGAGGTAGCTTGAGCCGATCACGCCGACCTTGCCATTGCCCTCGGGGACATTCTTCACCAGCCAGTCGATCGTGTCATAGGCGTCGGTCGCCTCGTCGATTCCGGTGGAATTGAGCGGCCCCGCGATCGGCCTGGTCAGGATCCACTGACCTTCCGATTTGTGCATCCCACGAATGTCCTGATAAACCCGGACATAGCCGTCGTTGACGAATTCCTCGTCCATCGCCG
>JBDSMA010000232.1:0-2593 GCA_039916085.1 Sphingomicrobium sp. | reverse complement strand
CGCGTGGCTCAACGAGCGCCGCCTGCGCGTGTCGTCGCGGCGCACTCTCGACGAAGCGCTGATCGGCACCGGCCTGCCGCACTTCGGGCGCGGCGACGTGCCGCGCTGGTCGCGCATTTATGGCGCGATCGCCCCTGAAGTGTCCGGGATCCGCCGGTTCGGCGCCGCCAGCCTCGATTTCGCCTGGGTCGCGGCGGGCCGCCTCGACGGCTTCTGGGAAGATGACCTGGACCCGTGGGACAGCGCCGCGGGTCTGCTTTTGGTCAAGGAAGCCGGCGGTTATGTCACCGATTATCGCGGCCAGGACCGGATGTTCGAACGGCGCGAATATCTCGCCGCCAACGCCGACCTCCATTCGAAGCTCCACAAGCTGCTCGCCGGGGCGCTGCGTTAGGCCCTGAGCTAGGCCTTTCAGCGGTTGCGGGGCTGGCCCGCCTGTCCTAGAGCGCGGCCAAGATTCGACTGGGAGTTTACCCTTGGCCAGCGTCGCCGCCGGATATCTGCCGATCCTGTTGTTCCTCGCCGTCGCACTGGCGCTGTCGGGAGCGTTCGTCGTCCTGCCGATGCTGGTTAGCCGGCTGACCGGCACCCACCAGCCGACGCCCGAGAAGCTCAGCGAATATGAGTGCGGCTTCCCTGCATTCGAGGACAGCCGCGACCAGTTCGACGTCCGCTTCTACCTCGTCGCCATATTGTTCATTGTGTTCGACCTCGAAGCCGCCTTCCTGTTCCCATGGGCGGTGAGCCTCAAGGAAACCGGCTGGACCGGCTGGATCGCGATGATGGTGTTCCTCGCCGAACTCGCGCTTGGCCTCGCTTATGCGTGGAAGAAGGGTGCACTCGAATGGGAGTGAGCCTGACGCCAGCCCGCACCGAGCCGACCGTCCAGCTGTCTGCCGAAGAGCAGGAGCGCTTCACCGCGATGCGCGCCGAACTCGACGAGAAAGGCTTCCTCGTCGCCTCGGCCGAGGATCTGTTTACCTGGGCGCGCACCGGATCCTTGTGGTGGATGACGTTCGGCCTGGCCTGCTGCGCGGTCGAGATGATCCACGTCAACATGCCGCGCTATGATCTCGAACGGTTCGGCGTTGCGCCGCGCGCGTCCCCGCGCCAATCCGACGTGATGATCGTCGCGGGTACATTGTGCAACAAGATGGCCCCGGCATTGCGCAAGGTCTATGACCAGATGGCCGAGCCCAAATACGTCATCTCGATGGGCAGCTGCGCCAACGGCGGCGGCTATTATCATTACAGTTACTCGGTGGTGCGCGGCTGCGATCGCATCGTCCCGGTCGACATCTATGTCCCCGGCTGCCCGCCGACCGCCGAGGCCCTGCTCTATGGGATCATGCAGCTGCAGCGGAAAATCCGCCGCGAGGGGACGGTCGAGCGGTGATGTCGCACCTCCCCCGGATCAAGCAGCGGCCCGACCTCGACGGCGCCTATCAGGCGGCGATCGGCGAAGCGTTCCTGGGTGCCAAGGATCATCTCGGCGAGACGACCTTCACCGTCGCGCGTGAGGCGATCGTCGAGGCGGCGCGGACACTTCGCGACCGCTTCGGTTACCAGCAGCTGATGGAGATCGCCGGTGCCGACTATCCCGAGCGGCCCGAGCGGTTCGAGGTCAATTATCACTTCCTGTCGCTGACCGAGAACCACCGCGTGCGCCTCAAACTCTCGACCGACGAGGAAACGCCGGTGCCGTCGCTGACCGGGCTGTGGCCGGTCGCCGGCTGGCTCGAGCGCGAAGTGTTCGACCTCTACGGCGTGACCTTTTCGGGCAATCCGGACCTTCGCCGGATCCTTACCGATTACGGGTTCGAAGGGCATCCGCTGCGCAAGGATTTCCCGATGACCGGGCATGTCGAACTGCGTTATTCGGAGGCCGAGAAGCGGGTCGTCTATGAGCCGGTGCAATTGCCGCAGGACTTCCGCACGTTCGACTTCCTGATGCCGTGGGAAGGCCCCGAATACCGGCTGCCGGGCGACGAGAAAGCCGAAGGCCAGACGCCCGCCGCGCCATCGCCAGCGCTGGCACCCACGGGGCCGACCAAGGTCGAGGCCAAGGCGCCTCCGCCGCAGCCGAAGACGACTGACAAGCCGGCGGACACCGGCGCCGGGGCCAAGGCCAATGCGATCGCGACGAAGAAAAGTCCTGCGTCGCCCAGGCCGGGGAAGAAAAAGTGACCACGGCTTCGCACTGTTCCCCGGCGCAGGCCGGGGCCCAGGGCAGCGCGGGAGCGCTGCCACTGCAGCGCCCTGGATCCCGGCCTTCGCCGGGAAGCCGGAGTAAGCGCCCATGACCGAAACTCTTGAAGTGCTGGTCGGCGCGCCCGACGCAAATGCCAAGCCGACTCCGGGCGACCGGACGGTCAGCAACTACACGATCAACTTCGGTCCGCAGCATCCCGCCGCCCACGGCGTGCTGCGGCTGATCATGGAGCTGGACGGGGAGATCGTCGAGCGGGTCGATCCGCACATCGGGCTGCTCCATCGCGGCACCGAGAAACTGATCGAATATCGCACCTATGCGCAGGCGCTGCCTTACTTCGACCGGCTCGATTACTGCTCGCCGATGTGCATGGAGCATAGC
>JBDSMA010000231.1:0-4978 GCA_039916085.1 Sphingomicrobium sp. | reverse complement strand
CGGCTTTGACCGTCATTTCGGTGACCACTTCGGTCACGAACAGATCGAATTCAGGCGTTCCCGGCACGGCGTCGGGGCCGAGGATCGAGGCGTTCAGACTGTCTTGCTCGGCGACGAAGCGCACGCTTTCGCGGCTCACGACCGGGTGCGAGCGCAGCTTCAACGCGGTCGAGGCCGAGCCGGTGAAGCTGACCACGTCCTGCCCGGTCAGATGGTCGAACAGATCGCCGACCCCGCCGACGATCAGTTGTAGCGCTCCATCGGGGAGTAGGCCGGTGTCGATCATGATGCGGACGGCGGCTTCGCACAGATAGGCGGTCGAGGAGGCCGGTTTGACGATCGCCGGCATCCCCGCGAGCAACGTCGGGGCAAGTTTTTCGAGCATCCCCCACACCGGGAAGTTGAAGGCGTTGATGTGGACCGCGGCGCCCATCAATGGCGAATAGATGTGCTGGCCGACAAAGCTGCCGCTTTTCGACAGCGGCTCTAGCGCGCCGTCGAGCAGGACATGGGCATCGGGCAGCTCGCGGCGCCCTTTCGAGGAGAAACTGAACAAGGTCCCGGCGCCGCCCTCGATGTCGATCCAGCCATCCTTGCGCGTCGCGCCGGTGAGCGCGTTGAGGACGTAGAGTTCTTCCTTGCGGGCCATGATGGCTGCCCCAAGTCCTTTGATGATCCGGGCGCGGTCGTGGAACGTCAGCTTGCGAAGCGCGGGGCCGCCGACATTGCGCGCGTGGGCCAGCATGCCCGCGAAATCGAGCCCGCCCGAGCCGGTGCGGGCGACCAGCGCGCCGTCGATCGCGCTATGGATGTCGGCGATGCTGGCGCTGTCGCCCAAGATCCACTGGCCTTGCGCATAATTGAGGAGCTGCGGAGTTTTCATCGCGCTTCTCTAGAAGAAAATTCTTCCAGCGGCACCCCGTTAGCTGCAAGGTCATGCGTCCAGCACGGAAAGGGAAAGAGCATGCCGGAGCCGGTACGGCGCTTAACGCTTGGAGAGATCGAGGAGGCGCGGGAGCGGATCGCGGGGATCTCCATCCGCACGCCGCTGGTCCGGCTCGATCTTGGTCCCGACGGGCCGGATATCCGGCTCAAGCTCGAAAATCTCCAGCCGACCAACGCCTACAAGATCCGCGGCGCGGCCAATGCGGTTGCAAGGCTGTCGGCCGAGCAACGAGCGCGCGGCGTGTGGACGATCAGCGCGGGCAATGCCGGGCAGGGGGTGGCCTATGCCGCCCGGGCGGCGGGCATCGCCTGCTCCGTGGTGGCGATCGAGACCGCTCCGCAGACCAAGCTCGACCGGATGCGGGCGCTTGGGGCAACTATCGTCCCGGTGTCCTACCAGGAGGCATGGCGGGCCGCCGAAGCCCATGCGTTCGAGGGATTGGTGGGGGTGTTCATCCACCCGTTCGACAATGCGGATTTCATCGCCGGTCACGGAACGATGGGGCTGGAGATTCTCGAAGACGTGCCCGCGGTGCGTACGGTGATCGCCGCAATCGGCGGCGGCGGGCTGATCACCGGGGTCGGAAGCGCGATCAAGGCGCTTCGCCCCGAGGTGCGGATCATCGGCGCGGAGCCGGCGACCGCCGCGCCATATGCGCTGTCGCTCCGCGAGGGCGGGCCGCGCGCGTTTCCGGACTGGGAAGCCTCGTTCGTCGATGGCGCGGGCGGGCAAAGCGTCACCGCGCGCATGTGGGAGCGGATGCAGCCGGTGGTCGACGGGGCGATCACCGTCTCGCTCGACCAAGTGCGCGAGGCGATGCGGCTGATGGCCGACAAGGCGCGGGTGATCGCGGAAGGCGCGGGCGCGTTGGCGTTGGCGGCGGCGCTGACCGGCGAGGCGGGCGAGGGGCCGATCGTCTGCATCGTCTCCGGCGGCAACATCGACCTCGCCAAGTTTGCGGGGCTGGTCGCCGACTGAAGAGACTCAGCGTCGGCGGGAGAGCAGCACCAGCATGAGGCCGACCGCGGCAAGGATCGCCCCGCGCAATGCCCACGGCCGCTGGTCGAGCATAAAGCTTGAGGCCGGCCAGTGGATCAGGCCGAGACCCTGGCCGACCCACAACAGGCCCAGCAGGATTGCGAGGACGCCGGCGATGAGCAAAGCGGTTTTCATGGGTGGATCCCTTCAGGGGTGGGTCATGCGCCGGTGAACTTCGCCGGACGCTTTTCGAGGAAGGCGGCGACGCCTTCGCGGTAGTCGGCGGTGAAGCCCAGGCGGCGCATTTCGTCGCGCTGGAGGTCGAGTTCCTGATCGAGTGTGCGGCTCCACGAAGTCCGGACGATCGCCTTGATCGCGGCAAGGCCGAGCGGGGGCAAAGCGGCGAGTTTCTCGGCGAGCGCGTCGACCGTGGCGTCGAGCGCGTCGTCTTCGACGCATTTCCAGATCAGGCCCCAGTCGGCGGCTTGTTCGGCGGCGAGCGGCTCGCCGGTCAAAGCGAGGCCCATGGCGCGGGCCTGGCCGACCAGACGGGGAAGGTGCCAGCTGCCGCCCGAATCGGGGATCAGGCCGAGCGCGGAAAAGCTCTGGATGAACTTGGCCGAGCGGGCGGCGATGACGAGGTCGCAAGCCAGCGCGATATTGGCGCCGGCGCCTGCGGCGACGCCGTTGACGCGGGCGATGACCGGCTGCGGCATCGTCGCCAGGCGCCGGACGAGCGGGTTCCAGCTCTCCTCGACGGTGTCGCCGAGGTCGACGGGGGCGTCCCCGCCGACGGCGCGGTCGTTCAAATCCTGCCCGGCGCAGAACCCGCGGCCGGCGCCGGTGAGGATGATGACCCGGGCCTCGGCGACGGAATCGAGCGCATGCGCCAGTTCCGCATGCATTTGGCGCGTAAAACTGTTGAGGCGCTCGGGGCGATTAAGCGTAATCCGCGCGACGCCGCCAGCGACCGTTAAGGCAATGGTGTCGTAATCGGCCATGGTTGCTGCCCTTCTACAAAATGGCTGTTGAGACAAGGCCAGCATGACGGTTGACCGATGGGCAAACGGCTCGGTCTCGACGCGCGGCAGAATTGCGGTAAGCTCGCGCCCGGGGCCAGGGGGGCGACGAGATGGGCGAAGACAGGCCGGTCAAGGGGACGAAGCGCGCGCCGCTGCCGACGACACCCGACGCCTTGGACGTGGCGATGGAGCGGGCGGGCGACTCGGATGTCGCGCGGACCCTGTTGGAAAAGCACAGCAAGCTGATCGACGCGCAAATCAAGAGCGAGCGGCTGGAACATGGCGCCAAGCGGATGGTGATCTTTTTCCGCGGCGCCATCGGGCTGGTCGCACTGGCGATCCTGCTCGCATTGGTATGGATGGCGGCGCGGGCGCGGGCCGATCGCGGGCTGGTGATCGAAGCGCTGAGCGTGCCGCCCGACCTGGCGCAGCGCGGACTGACCGGAGAAGCGGTGGCGGCCGAGCTTGCCGACCGGCTGAGTGCGATCGACCAGGTCGCGCAAAGCTTTCGCTCACCGGAAACGATGAAGGTCAATTGGGGCGACGATATCAAGATCGTCATCCCGTCGACCGGCGTGTCGATCGGCGAGCTCGACACTTTCTTGCGGCGGCAATTGGGCGGGCAGACGATTATCGGCGGGAGTGTTTATCGCACCCCTACCGGGCTTCGGCTGACGGTGCGCGCCGGCGCGAACGGCGCAATCAACCAGACGGGCAGCGACACGACGCTCGACGCGATGGTGCAGAAGGCGGCCGAAGGCGTGTTCGAGAAAACCCAGCCCTATCGCTACTCCAAATATCTCGAGTTCACCGGGCGCAAGGTCGAGGCGATGGCGGTGGCGCGGACGCTTGCCGCCAACAGCGGCGATCCCAAGGAACGCGCGTGGGCGTGGGCGCAGGTTTCGAACCTGCTCGAAGCGACCGACGCGCGCGCCGCCGCGCGCGCGGGCTATCGGGCGATCCAGGAAGATCCGACCAACGCGCTGGCCTATCTCAACACCTGCATTCCGCTAAGCCAGCTGTCGCATGACTGGGCTGCCGGCCCGATCTGCGAAAAAGCGGCGGTGCTTGGCTCCCAGCCGGAGGGCGGGCTGAGCCCCATCGGGGTCAACACCTCACAGGGCAATCTCGCCACTCGGCCCGCGCAAAGCGGTGATTTCGCGACCGCGCTCGGTGAGCTTCGGACCATCACAGGACAGCAATATGCGGGTGTTGCCGAACTCAAACGGGGCGCGATGTCCTCGCTACTCACCGGCATGCACGACGTCAGAGGCAGCCTGAAACTCGTCGGCAGCCCTTCGGATGCGTATTTCGCCGAGCATTTTTCTGGTTCGGGCAGCTTGACCATGCCGCAAGTCGATCAGGCGGTCGCGCTCGACGACTGGCCTCGGGCGATCGTCTTGCTCAAGGAGATTCTCGCGGTGGTCGACCGCGAGCCGGAAGGCCCCGATAGTGCGCGGCTCGCGCGCGAACGATGGGTGTTGCCGCGCCTCGCCATGATTCTCGCGCGCGATGGTCGCATCGACCAGGCCCGCGCCATCGCCGCCAGCTTGCCCGAAGACTGTCTCAATTGCCTTGTCGCCAAGGGCGTGGTTGCCGGACTAGGCGGTGATTTCGCGACGGCGGAGCGCTTGATCGCCCAGGCGGACCAGGCCCGGCCGAATTCCCCCTTTGCCGAAGCCGCGCTCGCCAAAATATTCTTCCGTGCCGGCCAATATCATAAGGCGCTGGATTTCGCCGAGCGCGCGAGCCGGAAGGGGCCACGCTACGCAGATGCGCTCAAGGTGCGCGGCGATGCGTTGCGCAAGCTGGGGCGAGTTGATGAGGCTCAGGATTTTTACGCCCAAGCGGAAAAGCTCGCGCCGCGCTGGGGCCGGTTGCAGATCGACTGGGGTATTGCGGCCGCCCGGCTCGGCCGGATCGACGAGGCGCGGGGGCATTTCGCCAAGGCAGCGACAATGGACCTTGGCGCGCGCGATCGGCAATTGCTCAACCAATTGAGGGCGATGGCTGGCACCGCTTAGGGACTTAC